>JBDTAE010000068.1:0-50633 GCA_039924785.1 Gemmatimonadaceae bacterium
TCGCTATTAGTCTTTGTCGATCGACGTGCCGACGTTGTACCGCAGGCCGAATTCGTAGCCGAAATTCCAGGGGCGCTGGTTATACAAGATGAAGCTCTTCTGCGCCGGGCTCACGGTGCCTTGACCGAATACCGACATCCGCGACAACCGATATTGCGCGCCGACGATGATGAGCGGCGAGAAAGCGGCGCGCTCCTGGTCGATCACGTTGTTCGCGAAGGTCAACTGGTCCGAGTTCGAGAACGGTCCGACCGGCGCCGCGGTGCCGACTTCAGAGAGCGTGAACCCCACGCCGGCGTACGGGTGGAACTTGAGGTGCTCGCCGGGAAATCCCATCACGGCAACGTCGAGCTTTCTCAGATTCTTGATGGTGATTGGCCGAAGCCCGCTGTCCGACGGAAAGTTCGGATCGCGCAACGTATATGTATGTTGCGAGAAGAACGCCTGAGCGCCGGAGACGTACAAGCCTCCGTGCGTCCGCGTGATCATCCAGTCGATTCCAGCAAGCGGCGACTGAATGTATTTCTGGCCGCTGTCGGCAAGCACAAACCCGCCGCCTTTGATGCCCCAGAACCACGAGTCGTTGAATCCGCGGCCGTTCTGTGCGGTCGCAATGGTCGGAAGTGCCGCGGCGAACGCAATCGCGATCGTCATGGCCCGGATCGTTCGCATACGATTCCTCGGCAGAGATGTGGCGGCAGCCGCAAGTCCGGCTCCCACAAACGGACGACACACCCCGCGAAAGGGTCACGGACCCTCGGAGGTGTGTCACCCTAAATGCCACACTAACACTACTTTATGATGCCGAGCCGTGCTCCCACGCGCTTGAATGCAGCGATGGCCTGATCCAGATGATCCTTCGTGTGCGCCGCGGAAATCTGACATCGCACGCGAGCTTGGCCCTGCGGAACCACCGGGAAGCCGAAGCCGGTAGCGAACACGCCTTCGTCGAGCAGCATGTCGCTCATTTGAATGGCCGCCGCAGTTTCGCCTACAATAATAGGAACGATTGGCGTCTCACCGGCGAGCGGCTTGAAGCCGGCCTCCGTGATCTGCTCACGGAAATACTTTGTGTTCGCGCGTAGCGTATCGACGCGCTCCGGGTGTTGCTCGAGATAATGGACCGCGGCGAGCGCGCTGTTCGCGACGGTCGCCGGAAGCGCGTTCGAGAACAGTTGCGGACGCGCGCGCTGCGTGAGGTAGTCGGTCAGCGCTTCGGAGCCGGCGACAAAACCGCCCGCTGCTCCACCGAGTGCTTTGCCGAGCGTCGAGGTGATGATGTCGACTTCGCCGACGACGCCAAAGTGTTCGGCGGTTCCACGTCCTGTTTTGCCGAGCACGCCGGTCGAGTGTGAATCGTCGACCGCGACGACGGCGTTGTACTGGCGCGCGATCTCGAGAATGTCGGGCAGGTTCGCGATCGCGCCTTCCATTGAAAAGATACCGTCGGTCCAGATGATTCGGCGCTTGAAGGTCTTTGCCGACTCGAGCTTCGCGCGCAGGTCGTCCATGTCGGCGTGCTTGTAGACCGCCGTCGTGCACTTGGAGATGGCTTTCGCCAACCGCATCGAGTCGATGATCGATGCGTGGTTGAGCGCGTCGGAGATGATGAAGTCGCCTTCTTCGGCGATCGTGCCCGTCAGCGCTTCGTTTGCATTCCATGCTGCGACGAACGACATCGACGACGGGCATCCGACGAGCTTGGCGAGCGCGGCTTCGAGCACGCGATGGATCGTGAACGTGCCGCATATGAAGCGAACGCTCGCGGTTCCCGCGCCCCACTTGTCGAGGCCCTCGTGTCCGCCCTGAATCACGGACGGCTCGTCGGAGAGCCCGAGATAATTGTTTGATGAAAGAATCAGAACATCGCCGCGGCCCTCCATCTTGACGACCGGTCCCTGCGGCGAATCGAGGTAGTTGAGGCGCTTGTAGACCTTGTCGGCCTTGAGCTGGTCGATCTTCGCCTCGAGGCCTTTGGTAAATTCGGTGTTGATGCTCACGTGGCAATCCTCGTTGGCGTCTTACGAAACTTCGAAAATGACTTTGCCCGCTTCTCCGGACTTGATGGCGCGAATTGCGTCTTCGAAGCCTTCGAGCGGGAAGCGATGCGTGATCACCGGCGTCGGATCGAATTGCCCGGAACGCAGAAAACGCGTCATGAGCAACCATGTGTCGTACATTCTGCGGCCGACCACGCCGTAGATCGTGAGACCTTTGAAGATGATCTCCGTCGCGAAGTCGATGTCGATCGGCTTGGACGGAATGCCGAGCATCTGCACGCGTCCGCCGACGCGGACGAGCGCGAACGCCTGATGCACCGCGGCGGGAACGCCAGACATCTCGAGCACGACGTCGACGCCGAGTCCGTCGGTGTGCCGCTTGACGACCGCTTCGGCTTCGCTCGGGTGCACGATGTCGTGCGCGCCCATCTGCTTCGCGAGCGCGAGCCGCGTGTCATTTATGTCCGACGCAATGATGCGCGACGCGCCGGCCGCCTTGCAGATGCCGACAGCGAAGATGCCGATCGGTCCGCAGCCCGTCACCAGCACCGTGGCGCCGGGACTGTCCGCGGTGAGCGCCGTGTGGAATGCGTTGCCCATCGGATCGTGAATGCCGCCGATGTCGAAAGACACGTTGTCGTCGAGGTGCCAGACGTTCGTCGCGGGCATGGAGATGTATTCGGCGAAACATCCGTCGCGATCGACGCCGATGATCTTCGTGTACGGGCACACGTGTGAGTTGCCGGTGCGGCAGAGCAAACAACGTCCATCGACGATGTGTCCTTCCGCCGTCACGCGATCTCCCTCGTGCACGTCGGTGACGAGCGAGCCGACGCGAACGACTTCGCCGGCGAACTCATGTCCGACGACGATGGGCGGCTTCACGCGTCCCTGCGCCCACGCGTCCCAGTCATAGATGTGGACGTCAGTGCCACACACGCCGGCGCGTCGCACGCGAATGAGAACTTCATCGTCTCGAATGCTCGGCTCCGGAACGTTCTTGAGAACGAAACCCGGGCCTGCAGTAGCCTTCACAAGCGCTTTCACGCGCGTGCAGCTCCGTTGAATTGTGGTAGTCGCGCGGAATCGCGCAGCGATCGTGCGAACGAAAAGTCGCACAGCGACATTGACGACGGAAGTACGATGCGCGTTCGCGCGTTCGCGCGAATCGCAAACGCATATGCACAAACCCATTGCGTGTCAATTGAGCTATTCCTATTATTCGCAGGAGCGCACGAATGGATTGGCGCGCGCGGTGCGCGGCGCGATCATCCGATACGCACGAGGGTACTGAGTGGGTCAGTCTCGACGAGAGTTCATCAAGTCGACAACATCAGCGGCGGCGATGGCAGGATTCGCCGCGACTCTACCAATCGGTCGCAACGCGACCGATGCCTTCGTCTCCCCCTTTAGTTCGCTCAGCGCCGACAGCGCGGCGGAACCCAACGTCAAAGAGCTCGCGATGCTCGCCCTCGATACCGCCAAGAGCGCGGGGGCCAACTACGCCGACGTTCGCTTCGTTCGCAATCGCAACCAGAACGTCAATACGCGCGAGCAGCGTGTGCAGAGTGTGTCCGACAACGAGACGTATGGTTTCGGCGTTCGCACGCTCGTGAACGGCTCGTGGGGCTTTTCTGCGTCGAACGACCTAACGCGCGACGAAGTCTCTCGCGTGGCAAAGCAGGCTGTCGATCAGGCGAAAGCAAATCGCACGGCACTGATTCGTCCCGTCGTGCTCGCGCCGGCGCCCGCCGCGAATGGAACGTGGACGAGTCCGATTGAGATCGATCCGTTCTCCGTCGCCATCGAAGACAAAGTCGCAACGCTGCTCGCCGCCAATCAGGCTGCGCTCGCGGTGAAGGGCGCGCGCTTCGTCAGCTCGAGCATGTTCTTCCTGCGCGAAGAAAAGACGTTCGCGTCGACCGACGGCAGCTTCACGGTGCAGACGATCTATCGCACGCAGCCGGCGATGACCGTAACCGCAACTGCAAACGGCGATTTCCAGACACGCGAGTCCGTCGATGTTCCGCCGCGTGGCCTCGGCTACGAACACGTGCGCGATTCAAAGCTCAAGGAAAACGCGAGTAAATGGGCGGAAGAAGCGGTGCAGAAGCTCACCGCGAAGTCCGTCGACGTCGGCCGCTACGACCTCGTGCTGCATCCGTCGCATCTCTGGCTCACGATCCACGAATCCGTCGCGCATCCGACCGAGCTCGATCGCGCGATGGGCTACGAGGCGAACTATGCGGGCACCAGCTTCGTCGCGCCGCCGGAAAAAGTCCTCGGCACGCTCAAGTATGGTTCCGAGCTGATGAACATTCGCGGCGATCGCAATCAGCCCGGTTCGCTCTCCGCATGCGGTTGGGACGATGAGGGCGTGAAGCCCGAAGACTTCGACATCATCAAGAAGGGCGTGTTCGTCGACTATCACACCACGCGCGAACAAGCGTCGTGGCTCGACTGGTATTACAAAAAGCTCGGCAAGCCAACGCGGTCGCATGGGTGTTCGTATGCGCAGACGTGGGCCGCGGTTCAGTTTCAGCGCATGCCGAACGTCTCATTGCTGCCGGGCGATAAGGATCTAGGCTGGGAGGATCTCATCGCGGCGACGGATCGCGGCATCGCGATCATCGGCGACGGTTCGTTCTCGATCGACCAGCAGCGCTACAACGCGCAGTTCGGCGGTCAGGTCTTCTATGAGATCAAGGGCGGCAAGATCGTCGGGATGCTGAAGGACGTGGCGTATCAGATGAAGACGCCGGAGTTCTGGGCGAGCCTCGACATGGTCGGCGGGCAGAAGAGCTATTTCCTCGGCGGGGCATTTGGCGACGCCAAGGGACAGCCGGTGCAGGTGAATGCGGTGAGCCATGGCTCGCCGGTCACGCGCTTCCGGAATGTCAACGTCATCAACACGGGACGGACGGCATGAGCGTTCGTTCGCTGGCCGTGTCAGCGCGGTACATATCGCGCGAAGAATGCGAAGCCATCGCGAAACGAGCGCTGTCGTTTGCTACCGCCGACGAAACCCGCGTCATCATCAACAGCACAACCATCAGCAACACGCGGTTCGCGGTGAATCAGATTTCGACGGGTGGCGATTCGTTCGACTCCGTCGTGAATGTCGTGAGCAAGTTTGGAAAGCGCAGCGGATCGTCGTCGACGAACCAGTTCGATGACGAAGGTCTGAAGGCCGCGGTGCAGATGGCGGAGCGCGTCGCCAAGCTGAGCCCCGAGGATCCGGAAGGCCTTCCAGAACTTTCTCAACAGAAATACCAGCCGGGCGTCAATTGGAGTGACGTGACCGCGTCGCTCGATCCCGCGACGCGCGCGTTGGCGGTGAAGCGCATCGCCGATCCGGCAAAGGCAGCGGGGTTGGTGTCGACAGGGTTCATGGAGGCGATCACGAGCGGGCAGGCGATCGCCAACAGCAAGGGTTTGTTCGCCTACAATCGTTCCACGTCGTCAGTGCTCACGACAACTGTGCGTACGCAGGATGGAACGGGATCCGGTTGGGCGGGCGCGACGCATTACGATTGGAGCAAGATCGATCCATCGGCACTCGAAAATCGCGCGACACAGAAAGCGCGAACGTCGGTGAATCCTGTTGCGATCGAGCCGGGACGTTATACAGTTGTCTTTGAGCCAACGGCTGTTGGAAATCTCGTGCAGTTCATTTCGCGCGCGTTCAATGCGCGGAGCGCCGACGAGGGTCGTTCTTTCTTCTCGTTGCCGGGCGGAAAGAACAAGCTGGGACAGAAAGTTGTCGACGAACGTGTGACGATCACGTCCGATCCATTCGATCCGGAAATTGCGGGATCACCGTTCAGTGGTGACGGATCGCCGACCAAACGCGTCGTTTGGATTGAGAATGGCGTCGTGAAGAATCTCGACTACGATCGCTATTGGGCCGAGAAGCAGGGCCGTGAACCGACGGGTAGTGGCGGATCGATTCGCATGAGTGGTGGTACACAGTCGCTCGACGATCTGATACGTTCCACTCAGCGTGGTTTGTTGGTGACGCGGTTTTGGTATTTGAGGCCCGTGGATCAACGCACGATTCTCTATACCGGTTTGACCCGCGACGGAACGTTCTTGATTGAAAACGGAAAGATCACGAAGCCGGTGAAGAACTTGCGGTTCAATGACTCACCGATCTTCATGTTGAACAACCTTGAAGCAATGGGCGTCCCCGAGCGGGTCAGTGCGAGCGAGGGCGGCGATCCTGGACAAGCGATCATGGTTCCACCAATCAAGGTTCGCGATTTCAACTTCACCAGTTTGAGCGACGCAATATGAGTTCTTTGTCGAGCTTCGCGTCGTTCGTTGGACTTCACAAGTCTCCGCGGAGACCTGTGTAGCGACGGCTAGATCGAACTGCGGCGCAAGCCGTGCGAGACGGTCGTCGTCTCACCGAATCCACCGGGGGATCGGCTGAGAGTAAGAACCTCCATGAATGGAGAACTCCAATGGCTGCAAAGAAAAAGGCTGCGAAGAAGGGCGCTCGTAAGGCCACCAAGAAGAAGGCGGCGAAGAAGGGCGCAAAGAAGCGCGTCTAGTTTTTTCTTGTGAATAACACTGAAGCCGGCTTTCGCCGGCTTCTTTGTTTTCAAGGATCTGCGGAGAGCGAACTTATGCCACTTTGGCTTCGCGGCGGTCGTCCGTTGTTTCTGGTACCGGTCCCCACACGTACGCGAAAACCATCGGAGCCGGCTCGAGGCGCGAGCCTCGCGAAATCACGATGCCGATCGGCTCCTGCTCGGCGGTATTTACGGTCGCTTTCATATAGAAGTACGTCTGGGTGAATAGGTGCTGCCAGGCACCTCTTAAGCACCCACAGTGCCATGGTAGGTCTATTGGATTAAGTGGTTGTGAAATAACGGTTTGGAAAAATTAAACACGGGCCGTAGAGGCCGGTGTTGTTTCGCTCTGCGACAGCGCAGACGCGCCCACGTGTATCCTTTTGATACAAACCGCTACGCGGCGCCCTTTCGCGCGAGAAACGTCTTGCTGGTGCCGTCGGATCGCTCAACGGTCACGGTCCACCCGCGGTACTTGCTCCGCAACTCCTCGAGCGACACCGCCCCGCTCGCGCGTCCCGCGGTGGCGATGGTTTGAACGAGGTGAATACCGCCGTCGAGGGTCGCGCTCTGAAGCACTTCGATAACCCGGGTACGCTCGTCGGCGGACAAGCCGTCGAGCACCGATGGGTTCACGATCACGGCGTTGAGCGGAAGATCCGGCGTGAATGTCGAGATATCGCCCATCTGCGCATGCACACGACCGGCGAGTCCCGCGCCGATCGCGGCTTGCATCACACGCTCGAGCGCGTCGCCTTCACTTGTGAGCGTGGTGACCTGACAGCCGTTCGCCGCGAGATAGAGGGCGGACCCTTCATCTGAAGCGCCGGCTAAAAGCACTCGCCCTTCGCCCGACGGCGATAAGGTACGCACGAGCATGTCGTTGGGGCTGAGTCCCCAGTGCGTTGGCTTGCGTAGCTCGTCGATCATCTTCTGCCGGCGACGACGCCACGCGCTGTAGGTCGGGAGGCGCAAACGCTTGAAGATTATTCGATCGACTTCTTCGCAGAGCACCAGCTCGGTGAGCGCGAACTGCGGTTGAGCGAAGAGTTGCGACACCGCTTCGTCACCGATGCCGAGCAGTACGCCGCGCGGCACGGACTCTTTGTAATTCTCAATTTCCTGTTCGACAAACAGCTCGTACTCGTGCTTGAGCGAGCGCGTCAGTCGAGTGGAGGTTCCCATGCCGCTCATTTGTGGAGAGATGCGCGGTAAGCTAGACGCAAAGAGGCTATATGCAAGTGCTTATGCTGCATCACGCTGGCTCGATGTGCACGGTGACTTCCGATGTGCCGAACTCTTGTTCGATCGCTGCTTCGACACCGTCGGCAAGACGATGTGCCTCCTCGACCGGAATCATCCCCGGAACGGCAATGGTGACTTCGGCGAACAACTGGCCCGATGCCGTCCATCGCGATCGCACTTTCCGCACGTCGCAGACGTCGCGAACGGCGAGCACCACGCGTCGCATCTCTGCCTCGTCGATCGCGCGCTCGTCGACGAGAATCGGAATCGACTCGCGAAGAATTCCCACGCCGCTCCACGCGATCAACAGCGCCACGCCGATGGCGAGCACCGGGTCGAGCCGCGACCAGCCGAACTTCGACAACGCAAGCGACGCGAGCGCGAGAAGCGTCACGAGAATGTCACTGCTGGTGTGCGCGGCGTCGGCAGTGAGAAACGCGCTGCCGAGTTGTTTGCCGCGCCGCCGCTCGAACGACACGACGAAGATGTTTGCGAGCAGGGTCGCGGCCATGAGAGATCCATCAATGACGGTGACCGGGTGCGGCTCGTGTTGCGACATCAACGCACCGATCCCTTCTCGCAGCAGCTCGAAGCATGAGATCGAGAGAAATCCGACGATACCAATCGCGCCGAGCGTCTCGAACTTATCGTGGCCGTACGGATGATCTTCATCCGGCGCTCGGCCGGCGACGCTCACGAGCATCATGCCGATCATGTTGTTCAGCATGTCGAGCCCGGACTCGAGTGCGGCGCCGAGCACGGTCAGTGCGCCAGTGCGCACGCCGACAAAGATCTTGACGCAGGCCACGATCGCGTTGATCGCGAGCACGACCATCAGCACGCGCTGCACCGACGGAGATCCGGCGTCGCGGTTCTTGTGCCGGCGGGCGGCGGCGGATTGAGTCGGTGGGGCCACGGGTGCAACTTCGTTGAAGGCGCCTCCAGTCGGAAGCGCCCAACGCGCGAACATCACCACTTGTCTTGACGGGGTCGAATGCCTGAGCTGCCAGAGGTTGAAACCGCGGTTCGCCGCCTGCGCGAGGCGGTACAGGGGAAGACCGTCGCTTCGGCTTCCGTGCGCCATCCGGCGCTTCGCCGTCGCATCACTCCCGCGCTCCTCCGTTCGCTACAGGGCGCGCGCGTGGCGTCGGTGGACCGGCGCGGAAAACACCAACTTGTCACATTCGACGACGGTCGCATTCTCCACGCGCACTTTCGCATGGCGGGAGACTGGCACTTGGATACGGTGACGGATCCGCTACCACGTTTCGCGCGCGCGACGATCGAGTTCACGGACGGGTCGCGCGTCGTGCTCGACGATCCTCGCATGCTGAGCACTCTCGATTTGCACCCGGCGGACGCCGCGCCGGACTTGCGTCTCGGGCCCGAGCCGAGCGACAAGGCGCTGACGCCGTCGTCGCTGCGCGCGGCGTTCGCGAAGCGACGGGGTCCGATCAAACCGGTGCTCTTGGATCAGCGCATCATCGCGGGACTTGGAAACATCTATGCGGCGGAGTCGCTCTGGCGCGCCAAGCTTTCGCCGTTGACTCCCGCTTCGGAGCTGACGGTTCAACAAACTCGTACGTTGCTGGCGGCGATTCGAACGGTGCTCGATCGCGCGACGGGGTTGCGCTACACGGCGTCGAAGGACGGGCGTTTCGCGGTGTACGATCGTGAGGGAAAGTCATGTCGCCGTTGCGGAACTACAATTGCGCGAGTCCCGCAGGCGGGACGGTCGACGTACTACTGTCCGGGATGCCAGAAATAGATTCGGCTGCCGCCTTCAATCCACCTCCAGCAATGCGCTCTTTAAATATCCTGTTTCTGGAATTGTAATGACTTCCGGATGATCGAGGGGCTGGCCGGTTATCGCGCGCAGAATGACGCGTCGCCCGGAATCCGCGGCGGCGGCGTGCAGCATGTCGAGGAACGCCGGCTTGCTGAGATGGAAGCTGCAGCTCGCGGTGAACAGCAGTCCCCCGCGCTCGAGCAGGCGCATCGCGCGAAGGTTGATGTCCTTGTATCCGCGAATCGCCGCCGGCAGCGACGCCTTGGTTTTCGCGAACGCCGGCGGGTCGAGCACGATGGTGTCGAAACGCTCGCCGGCGGCGAGTGTGTCGCGCAGATAGTCGAACGTGTCCGCTTCGACGAATGAGACATTGCGAATGCCGTTCAGCGCGCAGTTTTCCGCCGCGCGGTGCAGCGCGTCGCCAGACGAGTCGAGCGCGACGACCGAGTCCGCCTTGCCGGCGAGATGCAGCGCGAACGAACCATGGTAGCTGAAACAGTCCAACGCCCGCCCGCGCGCCATGCTGCCGATCAGCACACGGTTTTCGCGCTGGTCGAGGAATGCGCCCGTTTTCTGACCGCGCCACGGTGCGGCGAAAAAGCGAACGCCATGCTCGTGGACCTCGATTTCCTGAGGGACGTCGCCGCGCAGCAGTTCCGTTCCGACGTCGAGTCCCTCTTTACGCCGGAGCGACACGTCGTTGCGCGCGAGAATGCCGGTTGGGCGAACCAACTCCTCGAGCGCGTCGACGATGGTATCGCGAAATGCTTCGAGCCCCGCGCTCATGAGTTGAACGACGAGCGCGCTGTCGTATCGATCGCAGACGAGTGATGGAAGTCCGTCGCCTTCGCCGTGGATCAGCCGGTAGGCGCTGGATGTTTTCGCGAGTGGGGCTCGCCGCGCGATGGCGTCGCCAATTCTTGCCAGCCACCACGCGCGGTCGAGGGTGGCTCGCGGGTTTCGGTCCACCATTCGGAGCGATATCTCCGACGCGGGGCTCCAGAGTGCGACGCCGAGTGGTTTGCCTCGATTGTCCTCGACGCGGACGGCCCCGGCGGGGGTGGAAGGGCGGGTGGTGACGTCGCTTCTATAGATCCAAGGGTGACCGGCTTGCCACCGGAAGGAACCCTTTGACGATACGATGGCTAAGTCGGACAAGAGATCGATGGCTGTGGATGGTGGCCGACGGCTAATGCTGCATGGCAGATGACCGTAAGGTACTGGCGACTCCCGTTGGCTTGGTTTGGGGCTGCGACGCGCCATTCGTCATCGCTTCAAGCAAACGCTAATTGCACAATTTGTTACAAAATCGCTGTTTGGGACGAACCGGTCGAGGTAGCTCTTGCGGTCTTTTGTCCCTAACGATAAGTTCGCCTCGGTTCGTGATCCGTAGTATCTATCCCCCCGCTGGGCCGCTCAAGAACCGCGATGTGACGCATTGTCATCGACGCGGGTTTACCACCGCATCGGACTCCATCCGCACCACCCCGTCCGTCCCATCCCGAAAGCCGCCCCCCATCGATCTGAAAGCGCGTCTCGTTGCGCTGCGGGTTTTTTTTGACGTCGAAGGCGCTGGTCAAAGGTTTCTGTCCGCATTTCGCAGGTGCACGGCTCCAACCCCACTTTTTTTCTTCTCGGGAGTGAGATGACCCCCATGATCACGATGAATCGTGTTCGAGTGATCGCTGCGGCGCTAACAGGCGTACTACTCGCGCTACCGGCGAGCAGAGCGCACGCGCAGGCAGCGGTGATCACCGGCAAGGTGACCAGTGAGTTTGGCCAGCCGGTCGAAGCGGCAAACGTGCAAATCACCGAGTTGCAAGCCTCGGCGTTCACGACCGCACAGGGCACGTACACGATCACGATCCCGGCGGCACGCGTGAGCGGGCAGCAGTTTAACGTTCGCGTTCGCGCGATCGGGTATCAGCCCGGGCTTCGTCCGGTCACGATCCGGTCGGGCAGCCAGACGGCCGACTTCGCGTTGAAGCAGGACATCAACCGCCTCAATGAAGTCGTCGTCACCGGCTCCGTCGAAGGCACCGAGCGTTCCAAGGTGCCGTTTGCGGTCGGTCGCCTCACCACCGAGGACCTTCCGGTTCCGGCGCTCGACCCGATCACTGCGCTGCAAGGCAAGGTGGCCGGTGTTCGAATCGCGCAGACGAGCGGTCAGCCAGGGTCGTCGCCTGAGATTCTCCTCCGCGGCCCGACGTCGATCAACGCGACCGGCCGCAGCCAGGGTCCACTCATCATCGTCGATGGTCTCATCATGACCGACGGTAACTTCACTGACCTCGGCGGACTCGATATCGAGTCAGTGGAAGTCGTGAAGGGCGCCGCCGGCGCATCGCTCTACGGAACCAAGGCAGCCAGCGGCGTCATCACGATCAAGACGAAACGCGGCTCCAACCAGGAAGGCGTCAGGTTCAACGTCCATAGCGAGTACGGCTTTAGCGATTTGAACAGTCTTCACTACAACGAGCCGGTGGATCATTCCTTGGCGCTCGATGAAACCGGCACGCGTTTCTGCGTCGCCGGCACCGCGAACACTTCTGCGTGCTCCAAGACGTTCAACTGGAACACCGAGCTTCTCCGCATCAACAACGTCGCGGCGGATACCAACCGTGCGCCGCAGCTAGTGCAGTACAATTCGCCGTCGAACGACGGTTCGCTCCAGAACGTCTACCAGTCGAACTACTGGCCGGGCCAGCGCTATAACACGTTTGCGCAGGTCGCCACGCGTGCTCCGACGCTTCTGAACAGCATCGATGCGACGGGCAAAGTCGGTAGCACGCGGTTCTATGTCAGTGGCTCGTCGACGGACAACCACGGCGCCATCAAGCAACTCACCGGACAACAAGAACAGCGCGCCCGCGTCAACCTCGATTACGATATTCGCAGCAACATGCTGGTCTCGATCAGCACCATGTACGACAAGGCGAACACGGACAACCACGGCGCGGCGTTCGGCACCGTGCTTCGCGGATCGCCGGCCGGTAGCAACCAACTGCTCCTCGACACGCTCGGCCGCGAGTTGTTGAAGGTTGGCGGTTCTGGTCTTCGCGGCACGGACAACGGTGCGACCGGCTTTCTCTACGACTCGCAGAACTCGCAGACCTATCTGAAGACTCAGCGCTTCCTTGGAAGCGCATCGTGGAGCTACTTCCCGGCGGAGTGGGTGACGTTCGATGCGCAGGCCGGTTACGACAACCGCGCTCGCCTCTCGGTGAACGCAACGGACAAGGGTTATCGCACGCTCAATTCGACGGGCATCGCGCCGAACACCAACCTCGGTAACGAGTCGATCGGCAACGCCTATCAGGAGACGTACAACGGCGGCATCACGGCGACGCTCCGGAAACAGCTTACGTCGGACCTCAACGGAAAGCTGAGCGTCCATGGCGGGTTCGATCAGAACCATCAAGTGAATCAGGCCGGCGGCGGAACGCAGTTCATCGTCAAGGACGTGTTCACGCTGAGCAACACCAGCACGAACATCACCGCGACGTCGAGCAGCCAGGTCGACAAGAACGCCGACGCATTTGTCGCGTCGACGCTGGATTACAAAGATCGATATGTGCTCGACGGAACGTTCCGTTACGACGGCAGCTCGCGGTTCGGCGCCGGCAACCGTTGGGCGCCGTTCGGCCGGATTTCCGGCGTGTGGCGCGTGTCCGAGGAGTCGTGGTGGAAGCTGCACAGCATCAGCGATTTCCGTATTCGTGCATCGCACGGAACGGCCGGCAACACGCCCAACTTCGTGGCGCAGTACGAGACGTATACGTGCGCGACAACCGGATGTACGCTTGGACAGGCAGGCAACAACCAGCTGAAGCCGGAAACGACGGCTGAAAACGAATATGGAACGGACTTCACGCTCTTCAATCGTCTTGGTGTCGAGCTCACACACGCGACGTCGCAGACGAAGAATCAGATCCTCCAAGCGCCGACCCCGTCGGCACTCGGCTTCACGAGCCAGTGGGTCAACGCCGGCACGCTGTCGAACAACACGTATGAAGTGGGCCTGACGCTTCCGGTCATCACGCGTCGCGATCTGACGTGGACGATGCGGGGCACGTGGGATCGCACGCGGACGTTCATCGAAGATTTGTTCATTCCGCCGTATTTCAGTGACGGCGGCACGAGTCAGGGCACGGGTAGCTTCTTCAAGTACACGTCAGACAGGACCGTCACCGACGGCTACCAGCAAAATCAGTTCGGTAACGAGTGGGGCCGTAAGTTCTACAAGACCTGCAGTGATATGCCGGCAACGGTCCAGCCGATGTGCGGCTCTGGCAAGGCGTACCAGGTGAACGACCAGGGCTGGGTGGTTTGGGTTGGCGATGGCAATTCGTACAAGGATGGTATCACGAAGAATCTCTGGCAGACCAAGCTCTCCCAGGCGAATTCCCCGTGGAACTATCCGCTGTGGTTTGGCATGCCGATCGTCGACCGTCCGCTGAAGGGTCAGCCAGGCGAGGGCATTGGCACCCTGCATATCCTCGGCAATGCGCTTCCGGGGTTCCGCTCGTCGTTCAACAATACGATTCAGTACAAGCGCCTCACGCTGTATGGTCTGATCGACGGAACTTTCGGATTCAAGATTCAGGATCAGGGCGCAGGTTGGGGTGCTCTCGATTTCGCGAATTCGTACTTCGATCAAGCTGCGAATTCGGTTGAGAGCGCAAAACCGATCGGTTACGGCTTCCGCGTCGGCGGTTCGGAAGGTGCCGGCATCGGCGGGTTCTACGACATCCTCGGTCCGAACAATTGGAACACGACGAGTGGTTCGTACGCAAAGATCCGTGAGGCGAGCGCCACGTACCACATCGGCGCGATCCGCGGCATCGGCGGTGATTGGAGCGCGGCGTTCATCGGGCGCAACCTGTTCACCTTTACGCACTACATGGGCTACGATCCCGAAACCGGGGCCACCGGCGGTGCAAATTCGACGGGCTCGGGCCTCATCAACCAGGTGGACGCGTTCGGCTTCCCGACGCTCCGCACCTTCACGTTCAACGTCTCTACGCGCTTCTAGGAGCGATCAGAAATGATGCGAAACCTGATCCGATACGCTTCCTTTGCCGCCGTGGTTGTGGCTGGAGCGTGTAGTGATAACTCACTCGCTGTGACCAACCCCAACTCCGGTGATACCAAGCGTGTGCTTGGTACGCCGGTGGACGCCGAGAATTTGCTCGGCACGTATTACAAGCGTTGGCATGCGGGTGTGTACGGCAACTCGACGACAAACGTCGAGGGCATGATGGACGTCATGTCGCTGATGAACTATTCGAGCCTCGCGAACAACTGCATCAACTCACACTATCCGTTCGCCGGCGCCACGAACTTCAATTCACCCGGGAATACGTGTCTCGGCGAGCAGGATCGTCTCTACGCGATCGAAGGCGAAGTGGATCGCGTAGCGTCCAGTTTTCTTGGCCAGGTGAAGGCTGGATTGACCCTCGGAAGCACGGCGCAGGACAATCGCGACAAGGCGTTCGCGGAATTCCTGCGCGGAATGTCGCTCGGCTATCTGGCATTGCTGCATGATTCCACGGCCGTCGTAACGGATGCGACCGGCGCGCAGGATCCTGGCAAGTTGGTTGGCTACAAGGAAGCGATGGATTCCGCAAATGCTGCTCTTCAGCGGGCGATCGATTATGCGAACACGCCGGGCACGGGTGCGGGAGGTTTTCCGCTTCCGACCGCGTGGATTCCGTCGCCGACCAGCTTTACCGCGGCGGAATTCGTCAAGTTGATTCGCAGCTATCGTGCGCGGTTCCGCTCGAGCGTCGCACGCACGCCGGCTGAGCGAGCGGCGGCCGATTGGGCTTCGATCATTGCCGACGCGAAGGCGGGTATCACCTCCGACCACTTGAATACGACCAGCACGACGGCCGGCCCATACTACGCCTGGCGTCAGCAATACGATGCGTTCACGACGTGGCATCAAATGCCGGCGTGGATCATCGGTATGGCGGACGTCTCTGGTTCATATGCCGCGTGGATTGCACAGCCGGTTGGCGCTCGTGGCGGCGGCAATGCGAACTTCTTCATGGTCACGCCGGATCTTCGCTTCCCGCAGGGCGCTGATCGTCCCTCGCAGCGCGCGGATTTCGCGCTGTCCTCCTGTGGCGCAGCCTCGACGGCCTGCAAACGGTATTTCGTCAATCGTTTGAGCGGTGACGATTTCACGGGCGCTGGTTGGGGTTTCTCTCAGTACGACTTCGTTCGGTTCCACTCGTGGGTTCAGAGCGGCGACGGTTCGGCGCGTAACGGCAACACGCCGTTCATGGTCAAGACCGAGATGGACATGCTTCAGGCTGAAGGGCTCATTCGGACTGGCGATTACGCTGGTGCGGCCGCGCTCATCAACATCACGCGACTCAAGAACGGTTTGCCGGCGATCACGACGTTCGACAACACGTCGCCGGTGCCGGGTGGAGCGAGCTGCATTCCGAAGGTTCCGTCCGGCGCCACGGTGTCGTGCGGCAATCTGTTCGAGGCAATGAAGTACGAAAAACGAATTGAAACCGCATACGTTCACTTTGGTGCGTGGTACTTTGACATGCGCGGCTGGGGCGATCTGCCTCAGGACACGCCGCTGTTCTGGGCGGTGCCTTATCAGGATCTCCAGGCTCGCGGATATGCGATCAGCGCCATTTATGGTTCTGGCATCGGTGCCGGCAACGCGGCTGGTTCATCGGCTGCCAAGAGCGCTTACGGTTGGTAGGCTTTCGCGTGCGACGTTTTCGTCAGATAGCGCGACTGGTTGTTGTTGGTGTCCTCGCGGCGGGTTGCTATACGTTGGAACCTGCCATGGGCGTCACGCCTCAACCGGGCGGTGATGTCGCGTTCGATCTCAATGACGCAGGGCGTGTTGCGATGGGCGGCCAAATGGGACCGGCTATCGCTCAAATCGAAGGCCGTCTGGTTCAGGCCACCGGCGATGAGTATGTGATCGGAGTGAAAGCTGTGCGGTTGATCGGCGGCGGCGAAAACACGTGGGCCGGCGAACAAGTGCACGTCAAGCGCGAGTATGTGGCGACCGTCTATCGGCGCGATTTTTCGGCAGCAAGAACTGCGATTTTCGCAGTTGTCGCCGTTGCGGTGGTCGTCGCAACGGCCATATCGCTGAAGCACGTCGTTGGGTCTGGCACCGGTGAGCCAGGCACCAAGATTGACAGCACTGGAGCGACAATTCGGCGACCGGCAGGACCTTTGTTGATACCGCATCGTGCGCCTTAACCCCATGGAGTTCTTCATGCGACGCTTTATCCCTCTCTCGGCGCTCTGCATCGCTGCGGGCATCGTGAGCGCGTGTACGCCGGATGCCACTATTCCAACGACGACGCCGCCGACTGCCGGCGTGCGTTTCATCAATGCCGTTCCCGATACCGCCGGGGCATTCGGCATGGATTTTCACTTCGTGGACGTCGTTGAGAACAACGAGAATTTCCGTATCAGCTTCCGCAACAGTCCGGCCGCGTCGGGCATCGCGGTTGCGACGACGATCGAGTACAAGCCTGCGCAGGCGGGGTCGCGTCATTTCGCGATCTTCTTCGACGACACGATCCAATCCATTGCGTCGACCAAGCTGGCCGATACCACCGTCACGCTGGTCGCCGGTCATAACTACTCAGCGATTCTGTGGGGCAACGCTCGGTCGACTGGGTCCGATAAAATGCATCTGACGTTTATCGACGAAACCGTCGCTGATCCCGGTGCGCAGATCGCACTTCGCGTCGTGAACGCCACGAACGCGCCGATCGACGCGAGCCAGTACGCGCAGGGTGGTACCGCGCCGGCCTCGGCAAGCTGGTCGAACGTTCAGCCGTATAGTGCCTCGACGTACATCACGGCGGCGCCGGGCAACATCATGTACAACGTGAAGGCGGCCGGCACGGCGACGAACATGTTCGCTGACCTCCAGGCACCTCCGGGCGCTGTCGCGTTCTCGAGCGCCGGCGCGGGCGGCAAGATCGACGAAATCGCCGTCCCAGGGACGGCGGTCGCCGGCTCCGCGATAACGCTGTTCGTCTTCCCGAGGTCCGCTGCCGGTTCTCGCACGCCGCAGACCGCGGCCTTCATCATCCCAGCCGGCGCGTTTGCTTGGGATCGTCGGCCACCGAATCCGCCGGGAGTCTGATCCCACCGCGCGGAACCCTCCATTAGGTTGGAGAATTGGGCCGTCGAGCAGGCTGCTCGACGGCCCTTCTTCCTTTACCCAGCGCCGCAGCATTCACCGCGACCTCGACGAGGACCTCGATGCGCATTCAGCGATTCGTAATGGGACTCTTGTTCGTCGCCGCGGCTTGCGGGCCGTCGGCCGGCAACGAGGCGCCGTTACCGAACACGAGACGCGACGTGTTGACCCACGACGATATTCTCAGCGCGCCCCAAGTCTCCAGTCTCTACTCCGCGATTCAAGCGCTGCGCCCCTTCTATCTGTCGGCGCCAATGGGCGTACAGCCGGGCGCGGCGAGAAAATCCATCGCCATCTATCTGAATGGCGCGCTGCAGTCAGGAACGGAGTCGCTCCAGGGCATCGCGGCCGACAACGTCGAAGAAGTGCGGTATCTGGAACCGATCAAGGCTCAGAGTGAGTATGGGCCGATCGCGAGCGGTGGTGCGCTTGTGATCAAGCTTCGAAAATCTTCCGCGGATCCGTGAGCGCCAAGCCCGTCGCTCGAGCGGCGGTGCCGCCGTCGTCGATTCTTTCACCGGCGGTCGACCTCCTGCTCGTGGGAGGGTTGTCGCTGATTGCGTTCATTCCGTTATTGCTGACAGGACGCTCCGATCTCCTGTTGATCGGCGCGGGCGCGCAGGCGTGGATCAGCACGGCGATCAACATGCCGCACTTCATGGCGTCGTACCGGCTCGTGTACCGCAGCCGCGCGTCGATCGTGCGGCACAAGTGGGCGTCGATCTACATCCCGTCGATCTTGCTCGCGTACATCGCGCTCGCGTTGTGGGAGGCCCAGTCGCAACATTCAACGGTGCTTGCGATAATTCTCATCACTGTTTCGAGCGTGTACCTGGCTTGGCATTACACGGGCCAGGTTTGGGGAATGATGGCGTCGTACGCGTACCTCGCGGGCGCGTCGTTCACGACGACGGAGCGTCGTCTCATTCGTACAAGTCTGCGCGTCCTGCTGGTTTGGCATCTCGCGTGGTTCCTGTTCACGCAGCTCAGGGATCCGACGCCGGTGCGCTCGTTGTACCTCGTCGTGAGCGCCGGAACAATCGTCGCATTTCTCGTTGGCATGACCGGAATTTTGAAGATGCGCGCGCGCACCGGTGTGCTACCGCCCGCGCGGGCGCTTGTCGCGTGGGTCGCACTCTTCTCGTGGTACGCGGTCATCGCGCGTGATCCGAAAGCGATCTTCTGGGTGCAGATCGCGCATGCGTTGCAGTATCTCGCGTTCCCGGTGCGTGTCGAGATCAATCGTACCACACTCCGCGCGGGCGGCTCTCCGGCCAAGACTGGAGTGCATATGGCCTACTACGCGATCGTGCTGTTGGTCGTGAGCATCGTCGTCGCTCAGATCCTTCCCTCCGGCGCGATGAGTATTATTGGAAACATCTTTGGAGAAACGCCCGGAAAGACCGCGCCAATCCTGATACTGGCGTTCATCAACATCCACCACTATTTCACCGACGGCGTAATCTGGAAGATCAGCAATCCCGAAGTGCGAAAAGAGCTGTTCGCACACGTTCCCGCGCGCAAATAGCCGCGCCGAGTGACAACCTCGCCCTCGAACGTCGTTAAACGATGGACCGTCGGCGCGAGTGTCGTCGTCGCGCTCGTCACGCTCGTCTCGTTTCTTCCAGTGCTGAGCGCGGGATTCGTCACGTGGGACGACGATGCGAATTTCCTCAATAACGCGTCCTATCGCGGGCTCGGTTCCGCGCAACTCCACTGGATGTGGACCACATTCCACCTCGGGCACTACGTGCCGCTCTCGTGGATGACGCTCGGTCTGGATTACGTGGTGTGGGGAATGAATCCGTTTGGGTATCATCTCACCAACCTCGTGCTGCACGCGGCGAACGCGGTGGTCGTCTATTGGATCGCGCGGCGGTTGCTACGGCGAGCCGGCGCCATCGTCGATGACGAACGCGGACTCGCACTCGGTGCCGCCTTCGCCGCGCTGGCGTTTGCGGTGCATCCGCTGCGTGTCGAGTCGGTTGCGTGGATTACCGAGCGGCGAGACGTGCTCTCCGGTCTCCTGTCGTCGCTTACGGCGCTCACCTATCTCAAATCGACCGACGGCAATGCTCGCAGCAGCCGATGGTATTGGCTCGCTGTCGCTGTATTCGCAGCCGCTGCGCTCTCGAAAGGCACCGTGGTGACGCTGCCGGCGATCCTCGTCATTCTGAACGCGTACCCACTCGGTCGGCTGGGTGGCACCGCCGGCTGGAATACACCAATCGCGAAACGCGTTTATCGCGAGATGGCTCCGTTCGTCGCGATCGCCGGCGCGGCAGCAGTAATGGCGTTCTTTGCCCTTCAGCGGGTCGACCAGTTGCCGCTGAGCCAGAAGACTGCGGTGTCGGCGTACAGCTTGGCGTTCTACGTGATGAAGACCATCGTGCCAAGTGGACTGGCGCCGCTATACAAGATGCCGTCGCAGATCGATCCTGCGTCTGCCCGATTTGTGGCAAGCTACGTTGCGGCGATCGGGCTGACGGCGGTCGCGTGGTTCGTGCGGCGACGGTGGCGCGCATCGTGGGTGGGATGGCTCGCCTTCGTCATTGTGTTGCTTCCAATGCTGGGCATTCATCAAAATGGGCCGCAGATCGCGGCGGATCGCTACACGTACCACGCGTCGCCCGTCATTGGGATTCTCGCGGCGGCGTGGATCGCCACTGTGCTCACTCCCACCGGTATTCAATCTCTAGCCGTCTCGTCCGCGGTCGTGCTCATCCTCGGCACCTTGACGTGGCGGCAATCAGAGATCTGGCACGACTCCGAGAGAATGTGGACCCGGGTGGTCGATGTCGACAGCACGTCGTCGGTGGCGCAAACGGCGCTCGCGAATCTGCTCTTGGCGCGCGGCGACCTTGCCAGCGCGGTTTCGCACTATCGACAGTCGCTTTCAATCGACCCGGCGTCGCCCGAGGCGCACGATAACCTCGGCGTTGCATTGTCCCGGCAAGGAAGCTTGCCCGAGGCGATTGAACAGTTTCGGGAGACGCTTCGCTTTCGCCCGAACGACTATGAAGCGGAAAACGACCTCGGCGTCGCGCTGGCGCACACAGGGGACCTCGCCAGCGCGGTCGAGCACTACCAGCGCGCACTGGCAATCAAACCGGCCTTCGCGGACGCGCACGTGAACTGGGGAAATGCTCTTGTGAAGTTAAACAACCTGCCAGATGCCATCACGCATTATGTGGAAGCGGTCCGTATTGCACCGAGCAACGCGAATGCCGAGCGGAATTGGGGCGTCGCGTTGGCGCAGCAGGGAGAGATGGCGGATGCCGTTCGTCATTTTCAACGAGCGCTGAACATCAACGCCAATGACGAGGATGCGAAAGCGTATCTTGCTCAGGCGACAACGGCGTTGCTGAAGCGGCGGATACGTCAGTAGGCGCGGCTGAAGTCTCGTCCGAGTACGAGTCGGCAGAATTCAAACGCATCTCCGGTCGATTGATGCGGCCGCGACTGTGCCGTCGCTATTTGTCGAGACGCGCTACGAGAGAGTCCGTAAGGCGAGCCTCGAGCACCCCTTTTGACGAGCAGCGCGAATACTCCTGGCTGTACGTAGCCGGCCGCGCGGAGCTCTCGACTGTCGTGACGATGGTCGTACCGCCGTTGGGCGCGCTCTGGAGCTGTGAGAGAATCGTCAACACCACATCATAGGAATCGGCGTTCGGCCCGATTTGCGTCAACCCGCAATCGATATAACGGCTCAACGGCGTAGTTCCCAACACCCTTCGCGTCTTGAACCCTTCGTTTCCAACTTGATGCGCTTTCGGGTCCAGCATCTGGATGGGGATACCCAACGACGAGTAGGCGCCCGGCAAGACCCGCCAGACCCGGTCCACGGAATAGGCAACTGTCGTATTCACGTTCGACACCGACGTCGGCGTGGTCATTCCGATCGTGCCCGTTCGAACTTCAGACGCCGGCGTACGCGACGGCGAGGACGCACACGACGCTGCCGAGATCAATACGAAAAGGATTTGCGTGCGCATTGGCTCACCTGGTTGAATTGGACGGGCGTCGCGTGTGGAGGACCAGCACCCCGCAATTGCTACCCATTGACGTGTACTTGGCCGGCGTTTCAGCACCGCCGCTATAGAACTCAATCGCCTCGACTTGATCGACTCCGAACGTGTTGACGTCAACAGGCTCGGCGGGGTGGGACGGGTTCAATAGTTGGTTGTCCAGGTAGACGAGCGCAAAGCAATGCACGCCATCATAGAGCAACCCCGCCTGCCGGCGCGCGCATTGACCGTCATTCGGCGCGCAGGTGGGGCTGCGCTTTGCGCTCGTGTATTGTGCGTCCTGCGGCCCGGGGTACACGACCAGGCCGGTCACGCTCGCGAGAATCGACGATAATCTCGTCTGACCGGCTTTCGCCAAATTATCACGTGTGAGAAAGCGACCGAGGCCGATCTTCTTGTTCTCTTCGAATTCTCTCATCGCCGGATCGATCGCCGACGCCGTCGCCACGAGCGAGTCCAGCGTGACGACGCGATTCAGCACCAATCGACGGTCGATCGTTCGGTTCGCCTCGAGCATGATCGTGACTTCGAGCGCACTATATCCTACGCGGCGGACGACCACTCGATGTACCCCTGGGAGAAGCTCATTCAGACGAAACGCTCCCCGAGCGTCGGCCGTGGTCGTCTTCGACGCGTCCGGGATCGAGACTTCCGCCGCGAACATCGGCTTTCCCGTGGAGTCAACCACCAGTCCCGTGAGCACCGACGAGCGCGCGACCGACCCATCGACCGTGATGTCGGCGCGACCGAAACGAGCGTTGTCGCCAAGGCGAAGGTTGGCGACGTTCGACGCGCCGCTGCCGGTTTCGGCGTGCACAGTCAACGATGTGTTCACTGGGACGCCGCAGAACCGAAACATGCCGCTCGCGTCAGTTTTCGTCTCTAACCAGCGATTTCTAATCTCGGCACCGATCTCCTTTGCATTTCCCTCATGCAACGACGTTTCACTCCACTCGACGGCTACGGGTTGGCCCTTCGCGGGCACCGTGTCCCTCATCACACGAACGCTTCCAACGATCACCCCTGGCTTGTCCAATCCGACCGCACCGCAGAGCGCGGCCTGAAGCTGCGCTCCGTTAGGCACCCGTACCTCGAGCGACTGACTTGCATCCGCGAATTCGAGAGCCGAACGGTGAAGCGCGCGCACGGAGTCGAGCGATGGCGTCGTGATCTCGACCTCATACTCGCCCGGCAACACGCCACTCATGACAAATTCGCCCTTTGCGTTGGTCGTCGATGATAGCGACGTTCCCACCAACGAGACCCGCGCCGACGGGATCGGACGCCCGGAGAGGGAATCGCGAACGAGTCCTCTCATCGTCTGCGGGGGGAGCGACCACAACGTGTCTCGGCCCGCTCGAGCTAGGGCGAGCTGCCCGCCGGTTGAACGAATTTCAGCGACGTGAAGGGCCGTCCCACCGGCAGCACCGGGTCGGAACACCTGCTGCATCAGCGGCATGCGAAGATTCCACACACCAACCGCCCAGGAACCGTCGCGGAGTCGAGCAAACGACATTTCGCCGCCCGCCGCCTCCGCCTGTTCGGCCGGCAAACCAGTAAATCTGAATTCAATATTCTTCAACTCGGATGTCGCTCGGTCGAGCCACAACGTTCCTCGAATTTCGCGCGCGTCCTTCCGGTCCGGGACAGGCTCGAACGCGATACCGATGCGCGTTTTTTCCGGGCGAAGACGAAAGCAGTGATCTTCGATGAAGACAGGTGAGAGCAACATGTCGAGGCCCGGCGCGTAATACCTGACCGACCCGTCGCGCTGATCGATCACGTACCCGAAGCGGTGCAGGCTGTCGGGCGACAACGCGCGCCACGGCTGCGTGACATAGGCCGTGCGCACCACCATCTGTTGACTGCGCACGTGGTCGTGGTTTGGATCGAGCACTCGGTCATAGTCGATCGTCGTCGCCGTAATGCCGCGACTGCGCGCCGTCACGTCGGTCGCAGTCAGAGCCGCCCTGACCTGCTCCCACACCGCGAACGTGGCAGCGGCGGAATCCGAAAACGTCCGACACACCGCGCGGTCCTCGACCTTCATTGCGTCGAGTGTGACGCGAACGCCATTCAACGTCAGACGCTGTGTGATCTCGCCACCGAGGGGAAGAAACACAGGCTCGGAGAGCGACGGCCTGAATCCAATGCGAAGTGTGCTCGTCCGATATGTGCCAGCCCGCGGCGCGGTCAGACGATATTCGCCGCGATCGTTGCTGAGTCCACGTGCCACTGCGCGCACGGTGCTGTCGAGGAATTGGATGATGACGCCGCGCACCGGTAAGCCGCCTTCGTCGACCACGCTGCCTTTCAGCGTCTGAGCGCCGACTGAAAGAACCGGAAATCCCAGCCAAAGACACACCGCGAGCATCCTACGGCCGAGTTGGGTGGACGGTATCTTTCGAGTATTCATGTCCAACACCGGAGCAGGATCCAAGAAGTGACTGCGACCGAACTGGTCGACAAACATCGAAGGACGCGGCCGACATGCTGAAGGAAAAACTGGGCGGGTCCCGGGGGCGCCCAGGCGTTTAACGATTTCTAAACGCGTATTTCGTCCAGACGAGAATCATTCCGCATGCCGGCACGTTTTCGCCGGTAAGATACAGCGACGGAACGAAGAGCGGTCTCGCGTACACTTCGAATGCCGCCACTTCCTCCGGTTGGAGGTCGAGCAGGTGTCCAAGTCCGGCGATTTGTCCATCGATGCGGACGGCGGGCTCGCACGTTCCGCCTCGAATTCTCGGCATCGTGATGTGCAGCACTCCCCCCAGGTACTGCGCGTTTGTGCTCGGCGCCATTTTGAGCGCGTCGTACAATTTCGGGAACTGCGCGATCTGGATTGAGTCCATCGTGAACCCCGCGGCCGTCCGGCGCCGCGAGTCAAACTCGGCCGCGAGGACGTGGCCGCTGCGCGCAGCCACGACCTTTACGCCGTCGAGCATGAGCGCCGGCCCAAACTGGAGGGCGACGACGGCCGTGTCTTTCGTGATGACGTCGACCGTCGCGATCACGGGCACCATACCGACCATCGACACTTCGACATTGCGCGTGCCGGCTGGAACGTTCGCAAGCGTGAAGCGACCGTCTGAATCACTGCGTATTTCCGGCACGCCGTCGACGCGCACGCGCGCTTCCTGAAATCCCAGGCCGAACGAGTCGGTGATGCGTCCCATCACTGTACCGCGTCTCACGGAGTCGGTGGTCGTGGCCGGGCCGACGATCAGATCACGCCGCTGCACCCGTGAGGCGTTCCGCGGGAGCGCGATCCAACTGCTTTCGCTGGAGCCGATGGTGGCCCGCACCTCGAGCATCTCATCCGGCGCGACACCGCATACACTGTAGCTCCCCGTTGAATCGGAGATGGCGGTCGTGTGCCACCGGCGCTCGATGATTTTTCTGGTGGACGTCATGATGACGGCGGCCCACGAGACATCGACCGTGGCACCTCTTGCGGGGTGCATGCCGGTCGCGTCGCGAATCGTGCCGTAGACCAAGCCGCTGTCGGACGGCACGGCGCGGTCGCCGCAGGCCGCGCGCCATAAGAACGCGAATGATGGAACTGCAATCCGAATTTCATCGTGCCCGTCAGTCACGACGGCGCGCGTGGACAATCCCGTGAATCCGAGCGCATCGATCACGGCATGATGCATGGCGAACGTGTGAACGCCGGGCGCCACGCTATCGAATTGAAAACGCCCGCGAGAATCCGTGGTGGTGTTGCGCGGATCGCCGCCGAGTGTGATCAGGGCGTTGCGGAGCGGTTGGTCGTGGAGCGCGTCGTAGGCGATTCCGCGCACGGAAACACGCGTGGCGTTCGCCTGGGCCCCCGCCCACGAAAAGGCGACGAGTGCGCTGGTTAGCGCAACGCACGACAACCGCAACAGCTGAGGCATATCCGACCCTGGGTGGGGGTTGGGGTGGTGCCTACGAACGATATTGTATACAGCGATTCTTCATCGCGCAAGATTCGCGACTTCTCGGTCGCGGGTCGAGTCGCACTGAGCGAGAACGCTCTGAGAGCAATTGCGGAAGGCTCGGTGAACTCGAACGCGCGACTAGAACTAGATTCTCAAACTCCTCTCGACACTCGACCCACGCGACGAGTCTCGCCTCGATGCCGCGCCACCCGCCCTGGAACCAATGAGCCTCCGCACCGCTAGGCATGCCTCCGTGCGGGTCGGTCTCGCGTTCGCGATGCTTGTCGCGCTGCTTGGCCTCGCCGCCTGTACCGACAGCCAGCCACAACCCTGGCACCAAGAAGCCGGGTACCGCTGGCGCGAACTCGGTGTCCCACGCGGCGAGGCCGGCTTCACCCGCATGGACGCAGGCCACACGGGCGTGACCTTCCAGAACGAGGTCAGCGATTCCGTTCTCCTCGGCAACCGCATTCTCGGCCAGGGAGCGGGCGTGGCGCTCGGCGACGTGGACGGCGACGGAAAGGTCGACATCTTCCTCGCGAGAACCACGGGCTGCAGCGCGCTCTATCGCAATCTCGGGAATTGGAAGTTCGAGGACATTACCAAGAGCGCTGGAGTTGGAGCCTGCGGACGGAACGCGACGGCCGCCGCGTTCGCGGACGTCGACGGGAACGGAACGCTCGATCTCATCCTTCTCGCGACGCGCGGGCCGAATTCGATTTTTCTAAACGACGGCAAAGGCCACTTCACCGAGAACCGAACGCTCGGCCTCGACACGACTGGCAAGGGTGGTACGGCGATCACGATGGCCGACGTCGACGGCAGTGGGCGTCTCTCGATGTACATCGCGAACTACAAGGCCTACACGCTCGACGACAGCATCCCGCCGCAACAGCGGGCGTTCAACCAGATGGTGCGCGAAGTCTCGAAGGGGAAATACGAGATCGTGCCGCAGTGGAGCAGCGAGTACAAGCTCACCCAGCGCCCCGACATGGGCGGCCTTCGCATGAGCATGCGCGGCGCGACCGACGATTTCTACACGAACGACGGCCACGGTCATTTCACGAAGCAGTCGTTGGCGTCGAGCGGACGTTTTCACGACGCGCTCGGCAAACCGCTCGCCGAAGAGCCCGAGTCATTCGGACTCGGCGCCAAGTTTGTCGACCTGAATGGCGATGGCGCGCCCGATCTGTATGTCTCGAACGACTTCGAGGACACCGACAAACTGTGGTGGAACGACGGCCACGGAAACTTCCGCTTGGCCGATTGGAAGTCGCAGCGGCAGATGAGCAATTCGACGATGGGCTTCGATGTCGCCGACGTGAATGGAGACGGCTTGCCCGATCTGTTCACCGACGACATGCTCGCCAACGACTCGCATCGTTTGAAAACTCAAATCCCGACTCACACGGCATTTCCAAAAAAGCCGGGTGAGATGGATCTGCAGCTTCAGCAGCAGCGCAACGCGCTCTTCATCAATCGTGGCGATGGTACCTTCGAAGAAGTGGCACAGGCCGCGGGCGTCGGTGCGAGCGGCTGGTCGTGGGGCACGATGTTCATGGACGTCGATCTCGACGGCTGGCAGGACATTCTCATCGCGAATGGCCATCTGTGGGACATCATGGACGCCGACACGCAGGAACGGTTGCAGAATCGCTCCTCGGACGTGCCATGGCAGAAGACGCGTTGGCAGTTTCCAACGCTGAAGTTGAAGAACGTTGCATTTCGCAATCGCGGCGACCTCACGTTCGAGGACGTAAGTGCGAAATGGCGGTGGGGCACCGAGGACGACATCTCGCACACGATGGCGGCGGCCGATCTCGATGGCGATGGCGATCTCGATGTCGTCGTGAACCGTCTTGGTGCTCCGGCGCTGCTCATGCGCAACGATGTGTCGGCTCCCCGCGTGGCCGTTCGTCTCATCGGCGACGCGCCGAACACGCGCGCCGTTGGGTCGAAGATTCGTTTGCTCGGCGGCGCGGTGCCGATTCAGAGCCGTGAGGTGAGCGTCGGCGGATTGTATATGTCGCACAGCGACTACGAGGCGAGCTTCGCGATGGGCAAGTCGGACAGCGCGACGATTCAGGTCGATTGGCGCGACGGCCGTCGCACGACGCTCAAGGGCGTTCGTCCCAATCGCGAGTATGAGATCACGACGGCAACGGCGGTCGCCCGAGTTGATTCGGCCCCGCCTGCGCCGGCGCCGCTGTTCGAAGATGCGACGGCGTTGCTGAAGGGCCACACGCACACCGAGAATGCGTTCGATGAATGGGACCGCCAATTCCTCCTCCCCGACGGACTCGGAGAGCTGGGCCCGGGCGTTTCGTGGTACGATCTGTCGCGGACCGGACACGAAGACCTGATCGTCGGGACCGGCAAGGGTGGCCGGATCGCGGTGTTCAAGAACTCGAATGGCAGTCTCGTGGCTCAACCGCCGAGCGGTCCAGTTGCGCCAGCCGATTTCACGACGATCCTCGGCTTTACCGAGAGCGGGGTGACGAATTTGCTCGCTGGCGTTTCCACGTGGGAGATGCGCACCGCGGCCGAAATGATGGCGCAGCCGGCCGTCGTTGGCATTGCCGCCGCGCACGGCACGCTTGCCGCGACAAGTACCTCGGTGGTCGGATCGCACGAGTCGTCGACCGGACCAATCGCGCTAGGCGACTATGACGGCGACGGTCGTCTCGATCTCTTTGTCGGCTCACGCGCGATTCCGATGCGGTATCCCGTGTCGGCGTCGTCGGGCCTCTTTCACAATGAGGGCGGGAAATTCGTTCTTGATCAAGAGAACGCCGCCGTGCTGCGCGACATTGGTCTCGTGTCCGCGGCGAGCTTCGCGGACGTCAATGGCGACGGTCATCCTGATCTCATTCTCGCTCGCGACTGGGATTCCATCGTTCTGCTACTGAACGACGGACACGGCCGGTTTGTCCGTGCGCCGGATTCGTGGGGGCTTTCGAAATGGAAGGGCCGGTGGAACGGCATCGCGGTCGGGGATCTCGATGGCGACGGCAAGCTCGATATCGTGGCCACGAGTTGGGGGCGAAACACCGCGGAGCATGCCGATAGTGCGAATCCACTCGTGCTCGTGCACGGCCCTATCGGCGCGGCGGGCGAAGAAGAGATGCTTCTCGCACGAACGGACGACCGCTTGCACGCGCTGGCGCCGCTCACGAGCTATGCGCGGGCGCGTGTGGCAATGCCAGATCTCGCAAGTCGCATCAGCACGTTTGCGGCGTATGCGGACGCGTCGCTCGACAAAGTGCTCGGGCCGGGCGCCGACAAAACGCTCAAGCTCGAGGCGAACACGCTTGAGCACATGGTGTTTATGAATCGGGGCGATCACTTCGAGGCGGTCAAGTTGCCGCCGGAAGCGCAGATGGCGCCGGCGTTCTATGTGGGCATCGCCGACTTCGACGGTGACGGGAACGAAGATGTGTTCATCGCGCAGAATTTTTCGGCCACGGCAGTCGGCACGCCTCGGTACGACAGTGGGCGAAGTCTCCTTCTGAAGGGCGATGGAAAGGGAGGGCTCACGCCGATGTCGGGGGCGCTATCGGGTCTGATTGTGTATGGCGACCAGCGCGGGGCGGCGTACGCGGATTACGATGGCGATGGGCGGCTCGATCTCGCGGTGTCGCAGAATGGGGCGGCGACGCGGCTTTTTCATAACCGCGGCGCGAAAGTTGGATTGCGCGTGCGGCTCATTGGCGATGCATTGAATCCGGACGCGGTCGGGGCGCAAGTGCGGGTTGTTTATGGATCTCGAATGGGGCCGGTTCGCGAAATTCAGGCAGGGTCGGGGTACTGGTCGCAGAACGGCGCGGTGCAGGTCTTCGGGCTCTCGGGCTCGCCGACGGCGGTTTGGGTGCGGTGGCCTGGCGGAAACGTCGTACAGGTCCCGGTCGCGAGCGGCGCGAAGGAAATTGTCGTAAAGCGCTGAGCTTTAGCTCGGCTGGGCGTCGGGTGACAGTTCGCGCTTCCGAACCATGCCGCAGTCGGCACGTCGGCCTGCACCACAATACAGGCGAGCGGCAACGAGGGCGGCCTGCGCCGCTTCCTGCTGCGACCGGGTGTAGTCGTGCTGTTCGCTGACGAGCAAACGACGCACCACTACGCCACGGTGTATCGACAATTGCGGCAGCGTCGAGCAGGTTGGCGCTGGGTGGAAGGACCTTGATGACCACCGAGCGACGCAATGCCCGACCCTCATCAGCTCGTCGGACCGCCCGTGTAGACGACTTTGCCCCCGACGATCGTGTACACCACCTTCGTCCCAAGAATGGAATCCGGCGGCACCGTCATGATGTTCCGCGACAGCACTGTGATGTCCGCCCACTTCCCCGGCGTGAGCGAGCCATTCTCGTGCTCTTGGAACGCCACGTACGCGCCATTCGTCGAGTACGTCTGCAACGCCTGCTCGCGGGAGAGCTTCTGATTGGGGAAGAAGGCCGAATCGCTGCCCACCCGGTCGCGCGTGACGGCGCACCAGAACGACGCGATCGGACTTATCTCCTCGACCGGCACGTCGGTGCCGTTCGTCACCACCGCACCCGTCTTCCACAGCTTCTGCCAGACGTACGCGCCCTCCTCGGCGCGCTGCATGCCGAGTCGCGGCAGCACGTACGGAGCATCTGAGCATTCATGAATGGCCTGCATGCTCGCCACCACACCCATCTGCCCAAAGCGCGGGATGTCGGCGGGATTCAGATGCTGCGCATGCTCGATGCGCCACCGCAGCGTGTCGCTCTTTACATGATGCTCATTGAACACCTGCTCGTACGTGTCGAGCGTCTCGCGGTTCGCGCGGTCGCCGATCGCGTGCACCGAGATCTGAAAGCCGTGCGCGAGACCGATCTCCGCGATCTCCTTGATGCGCGCCATCTTCGTCACGTTGAGGCCCGTGTTCGTCGGGTCGTCATCGTACGGTTTCAGCATCCACGCACTGCGCGAGCCGAGTGCACCGTCAGCGGTGATCTCGCCGATTGCGCGCACGGTGAGATGGCCCTTGCCGTAGTCGACCATCCGGTGCGACGTGAGCGAATCGACGTCGTCGGGGCGCACCTCGCCCTGGCTCACGAGAATGTAGAGTCGGAGCGGCATGTCGCCTTCGTCGACCATCTGCTTGATGGCGTCGATCGTGGCGAACGACTCGCCCATGTCCTGAAACGAGGTGACGCCGTTCGCGAGCGCGTTCTGCACCGCGAGATGCACCTCGTTCCGGAAGTCCGCCTTCCCCTCCTCGGCCGAGCGTCCCGCGAGACTCTTTGCCATTGCGCGGCGAAGCAGCCCCTGCGCACCGTCCACCAACACGCCCGTCGGCTTTCCCGTTTGGTCTTTGATGATCTCCCCGCCCGGCGGATTCGGCGTGGTGGCGCCGATGCCGGCAAGCTTCAGTGCAACGTCGTTCGCGATCAACGCGTGTCCGCTCGCGTGACCCAGCACCACGGGATTGTTCGGCGCGGCCTGGTTGATCAAATCGTTCGTCTGAAATCCCTTCACCACGCGACCGGGCGAGACATTCCACTTTTCCTGGTGCCATCCGCGGCCCTGGATCCACGCGCCGGGCTTTGCCGTCTTGGCTGCGCCGGCGACCATGGTCGCGATGTCCTGCCATGAGGGAACACCCATGAGCTTGAGCTGCGTGAGCGACGATCCCAGCCCGGTGAAATGGCCGTGCGATTCATTGAAGCCCGGAATGGCGAGGTGCCCTCGTAGATCGATCGTCTTCGTGTTCGGGCCGACATAGCCTTGCATGTCGTCGTTCGAGCCGACGGCGACGATTGTGTCGCCCGAGATCGCCACGGCCTGCGCCTGCGGGTGAGTCGAATCCATAGTGACGACCGCGCCATTGCGGAGCACGAGGTCGGCCGGAGTGTGGGCGGCGCCGGACTTCGGCGAGCAGGCTGCGGCGACGACGAGGGTTGCGACGCCGAGCGGCGCGAGGGCAAAGCGAAGGGCGCGAGAGGTCATGGAGGGATGGGAATGCGGTCGACACGCTGAATCAAGCCGCGGCGGGCGGCTTCGGTGATTGCTGGAACACAGGCAGGAACGATATGAGACTGGAGTGGCAGCGAGTGCGTCACGGGCACCTCACATCCGCCGAACTCCAGCTAGGCGCAATACGGTTCAGTTAGGGGCATCTTCCCTCCATGATACACCCGACGGGGGCGGCGTGGCGGCATCGCCTGGCCGGCATCAACAATTGGAACACGAAAACAACACACATAAAGGGCCAATCAAACCGATGTCAGTGTGATCGCCGTTCACCAAGCACGCGGAGTTCGCTTTACATCGGTTCGATTTTGTTTTTCATGTTGGTGTTTTCGTGTTCAAAATTGGTTCCAACTGTCCACGGCCCTCCTTGCGTCGACTGCGTAACATCTAGGTGGTCCCTCATTGCCCGGCCGTCGAATGGCTTAACTGAACAGCATTGCTCTTAGCATTCTCTTAGCATGTCCGCTCTGAACGCCCGCTTCGCCATACCGCGCCTGTCCCGCATAGCATGTTCACGAAGTCCTGCGTGCTCACACTCCCTGCAGCATGCATTTCACAATACTGGAGAGCCCCGTCCATGCGTATCACCGACATCATGCTCGCCGAGTTCACCCACGAAGCAGCCCAGACGCGCAAGGTGCTGGAACGCGTCCCCGCTGACCAAAAGGACTGGAAGCCACACGAGAAATCGATGACGCTCGGGCGCCTCGCCTCGCACATCGCCGACATGCCGAACTGGACGCCACTCACGTTGAACGCAAATGAACTCGACCTTGCGAGCGGCTACAACATGGCACCGTTCACGACGACGGAGGCGATGCTTGCCGCATACGATGCCAATGTCGAGAAGGCCAAGGCCGCGCTCCGGAACTTCAAGGACGAAGACCTCGCCACTACGTGGACGCTCCGGAACGGCGAGCATGTGATTCTCGCGATGCCCAAGGGTCAGTGCCTGCGCAGTATGTGCTTCAATCACAACGTGCATCACCGCGGCCAGCTTTCGGTGTACCTCCGCCTGCTCGGCGTCCCAGTGCCCGGCATGTACGGTCCGTCCGCCGATGAGATGTAGGGACGGCGATTGCGTAGAGTGTTGCAATCATTGCATTCGGCACGTTTGAAGAAGTTGTCGAGCGCACGGACCGTCACACGGCACCGCCTGCGCGTTTGAGAGGAATGGAGGCGGTGCAGCTGCGCAATCGTTGCTTCCACCGAGCGGCCCCTGACGCAAAGGCCGACGGATTTCACTGGCTTTAGGAATTGGTCAAGCAGATTCTTATATAGGAGGGCCCTCAAGTGAAAATGGCGCGCATAATCCTGTTTACGGAGCAGATCGATGCGATGAGCCGGTTTTACCACAAGGTGCTTGGCCTCAGGCAGGTCACGGATGAAAAAGGCTGGAAGGAGTATGCGGCGGGCGGAGCAAAGATCGCATTGCATTCCGGTCCGTCATCGCCCGGCCGCAAGGGTCCGAAGATTGTTTTTCACGCCGATGATGTCACGGCACTGCGTGAAACACTGGTGGCGCGCGGTGCAAGATTCGGGAAGGTCCGGGACGGGGAGTTTTGTCTCTGCGACGGCAAGGATCCGGACGGAAATCCCATTCAACTGTCGAGCCGCTGAGACTCAAATCAGGAGATTATTCGACGAAAGACGTCGCACCGAGAGCGGGCAGGGGTCTCCGTTTGCAAACTTCCAACCCACAATCCGACCCACAACCGACCCACACTTCGTGTGGTCTTGTGTGCCTTGCGCGGCGTTTGGCAGTCCCGGCGTTCTTCGGCCCTGTCGCAGCTAAAATTTCTCGCCACGGCGATTCGACCCTAGCGATCAGCGGCGCCGCTTCCGAGAAGTTTTCGACGGAGGCGTCAAGCGTCGCAGATCGTCTCTGTCTTTGACCCGACCGGTTGCCCGCTTGTTCATACGGAGCTCCTCGAGGCCGATGATGAGTAATCGCTGGCCGTCGATGCTGGTCTCCACCGCTCCCGCACGAACCTTTTCGAACGAGACGCCACTGATAGACGCGAGCAGGTCGATGCGAAGCGGCTCATTTCCGATCTGGGTGACCGCATTGCGCGACAGCAGAAATTCAGCGTCGATCAGGTGTTCCGGTGCTCCGAACTCCTCGAGGGCTTTGCAAAGTTGCCTGACGTTCTTCGTCGTTTGCTCATAGAGGAAGTCGATATCGCCGGTCGCGCGCACGACGCCGTGCCATCCCACCGCGAACCCGCCGACGAGGATGAACACGACTCCATGCGTTGAGCACGTCGATACAATCTCGAAAATCATCCGCCAGGGCCGAGGTGTCGTTTGGAAGCGCCTTCATCTAGCGACGCGAGCCGCGCCCGGCCCGCGCAAGGACAAAGGCCTGCTCGGAAACCCGCGCGATCGCATCGAGGCCATTTGCTTGCCCCTTCAACGGGATGGTATTCACTCCCTCCTGCGCGAGGCGGATTTGTCGTCCCTGCCACGTCGCCCGGCGAATCGCGGCCCGCGCCTTCCGAGCTGTGGCGACGGAAGCCGGATCGTGCAGTAGATGGGTCGATCCGAGAGGATCGTCGAGTCGGATGCTCACGCCTACTTCGGCCAGCATGCGAAGCGCCGTCTCGAAACTCACGTTCGGACGTTCGCCGCGTTCCACTTCGGCCCACAATCGTTCGCTCACACCGACCCGCTGCGCGAGCTCCCTCTGCGTGAGGCCAAGTGCCTTCCGCGACGTTTTCAATACTGCCCCGACCTGCTCAGCCAGCATTTCTGCCTCCAGTATGCGACCGTGCGGTAAAGGTATGACTGCCGAGTGGGAGCTACAATCCCTTTATGTATGGACAGATATGTATGGACAGAGGGCGCGAGTCTTCATACCAAGCGTGTGCCTCCGCGACGTCGTCCTCAGCCAGCGATGTAAATTGCGTCTGCCATTTCTCCGCTTTCCGCGACGAGCATTGTTCTGGACCTCGTCCCACGAGAGCGACGCGTGCTCGGTGGGATCTGCGAGTCGATCACCGAGCCGTTCGCGATGCCAGTTGGGTACTGGCACGCTCTGCCGGCGATGCTGACGCAAACACCGGAGGGAGCGCCCGATATGAGGAGCGCAAGGCAATTCCCTGCTGCTGTCAGAATTATGCGATTTATTCGCGAGCGCACGTGGAAGGCGCCGAGAGATCGCGACGTGCTTTCGCATCGGGCTGCATAGCAGTTGCTGACGCCTCTTTCTCAGGCGTACGTTAGCTTGCGCGATCGAGAACTCGAACCTCCTTCTCAAGCCGCGCACCGAGCGCGTCCCGGTGTGTCTCCAGATCAAACCGCGCCTGCAGGTTCAGCCAAAACCGGTCCGTCGTGCCAAAATAACGGGCGAGTCGCAATGCGGTATCGGCGGTCGCGGCACGCGTCCCGTGGACGATTTCGTTGATGCGCCGCGGCGGCACCGAGATATCGTGTGCGAGGCGGTACTGTGACAACTCCAGCGGCGCGGGAAAATCCAGGAGAAGGACTTCCCCGGGATGGATCGGCGCGCGTTTGGCGGACTTACGATTGGCCATACGAAACCTCAATGGTAGTCAACGATTTCAACCTCAAACGCATCAGCCTCGTGCCAGCGAAAGCAAATTCGCCATTGATCGTTGACGCGAATACTGTGCTGCCCCGCGCGGTCGCCATGCAGCTTCTCCAAACGGTTCCCGGACGGAACGTTAGTGCCGCCGTTAGTAACGTCAAACGTTATCAGGACGCTATCCAGAAGGTGCTGTTACGCCGAGGGCGACGGCGCAGCTGCCACGAGAATCTGCGACGCCACTGCGAGACTGAGCGACGCCGCCTTCCGCCCGTGCACCAGAATAGTTGAAGTATCCGCGTCGGCGTCCCGACTGCGGACCTTGACGATGGCACCCGGTCGCAAGCCCTGACGCTCTACGAATTGCAGGAAGTCGATCTGCTGGTTCAGGATACGCATCACCTGCTGCCGAACGCCCGTCGGACAGGTGGCCAGACTGACCCATTCCGGCTCCTCGAAAGTTCCGTCCGGTGTCGGGATCGGATCGCCGTGCGGATCGAAACGGGGGGAACCCAGCAGCAGGTCGAGCTTCTCGAGCACGCGATCCGAGATCGCATGCTCCAGCAGATCAGCCTCTTCGTGAACGACCGACCAGTCGAGCCCCAGTACCTCGACAAGGAATAGCTCGACGATCCGGTGCCGCCGCAACACGTGCAGCGCGAGCTGCTCGCCGCGCGGCGAAAGCCGGACACCGGCCCGCGACGCGTACTCCACCAGCCCCGCGTCCGCCAGCGCCTTCATCATCGACGTGGCGGTGCCCGGCACAACGCCCATCGCCGACGCCAGGCGCCCAATCGGGACGTTCGTGGCCTCGCCGGACGATTGATGCACCGCGTACAGCGTCTTCAGATAATCCTCAACGGTGCTGCTTGCCACGGATAACGTCTCTGTCTGGGGGTGACGCGCGCCGGTTCCGGTTTACATCCGGACTGCATCCGGACTGCATCCGGACTGACGGAAACTATTGACGGGGAACGATCCGGCCAGTACCGTTCTCTTTGAGTACTCAAAGAGAGAGATTCTGTTCGTCAAAATTGTGAGAACTGTCGAGTACGCCGGCCCCGTACACACTTTTTTTCCGGCCCTCCGTCCGCTTCGAATCACGCATCATGAATCCACAAACGCTCATTCCTCCCGACGAGGCCACCGACCATGTGACCGGAACACGCGGTCACACTAGTCACCTCTCCCTCGAGGACATCCATAGCTCCATCCCTGTCCCCCAGGCCGACGCCGGCTTCTTCAGGCAGTGGCGCACCTTTGCTGGACCCGCGCTCCTGATCAGCGTGGGCTACATGGACCCGGGAAACTGGGGCACGGACCTCCAGGGCGGCGCCCAGTTCAAGTACGGTCTCCTGTGGGTCGTCGCGATGGCCAGTGTCATGGCGATCTTCATGCAGGTGCTCTCCGCACGGCTCGGAATCGCCACCGGCAAGGATCTCGCCCAGGCGTGCCGCGACTGGTATCCCAAATGGACGCGCAATCCCGAACTGGATCTCCTGCGAGATCGCGATCGGCGCCTGCGACCTCGCCGAAGTCCTCGGCAGCGCGGTGGCGCTCAACCTGCTCTTTCACATCCCGATCTTCTGGGCCGTGCTCATTACCGGGTGCGACGTCCTGCTCGTCCTGCTGCTCCAGCGTTTCGGCCTGCGAACGATCGAAGCGGTGGTGCTCGTGATGGTCGCCACCATTGCCATCTGCTTCTTTCTCGAGCTGTTCGTCCTGCCGCGAACCACGCCGAACTTCGCGGAGATGGGCCGCGCGCTCATCACTCCGTCACTGGCGCAGGCCGGCATGGCAACCGTGGCCATCGGGATCATCGGCGCCACAGTCATGCCGCACAATCTCTATCTGCATTCCGCTCTGGTGCAGACACGCGCCGTCGGACGGAACGACGCCGACATGAAGAACGCGATCAAGTTCAACACCATCGATTCGACTTTTGCCCTCATCATCGCCTTTTTCATCAACGCCGCGATCCTCGTGCTCGCGGCCGTCGTGTTCTTCGGAAAGACGCACGTCGACGTCGGCGGAGCGACCTACAACTTCAATGCCGACACCGACTGGATTCGCGTTGCCTTCCTGACGCTCGCGCCCCTGCTCGGCACCGCGGCCGCCAGCACGTTGTTCGCCGTCGCCCTGCTTGCCAGCGGTCAGAGTAGCACGATCACTGGCACGATCGCCGGCCAGGTCGTCATGGAGGGCTTCACGCACTGGAGGGTGCGGCCCTGGGTCCGTCGGTTGATCACTCGCGGGCTCGCTATCGCCCCGGCGATCGTCGTCATCGGCATCCGCGGCAATGGGAGCATCAACGACCTACTCGTGCTCAGTCAGGTGATCCTGGCATTACAGCTCCCCCTGGCGATGTTCCCGCTCCTGCACTTCACGAGTCGCCGGAAGTACATGGGCAAATGGCGGAGCGGCTGGTTTCTCCTCGGCGCCGGGTGGGCGAGCGCGATCATCATCACGGTCATGGATCTCTACGGGCTGCCCGGCGCGCTAACGGACGCGATGGCCGTCTTTCGCGGGTGACACGCCGCCACTCCCAACGGCGGCCGTGTGAGAACGCGGGTGAGCGTTCTTACATGAAGACGATCCCCGCACCGAGGCGACGGGATCGTGTTTGCGTTCCGTCTACGGTGTCAGGCTGAATCGCCACAGATCCACGCTGCCGTCGCGAACCCGGCGTGCCCGCACGCGAAACACGCGCTCGAGGTCGGCCTCGTCGACGTCCGCCGCGTGCTCGTACTCGCGCGCGACGCGGCCTCCGTCGAGCAGCAGGAAGCGATCGCCGTACTCGAAGGCGACGTTGAGATCGTGCAGGATCGCGACGATCGTGCAATCGTGATCGAGGAGCCTGCGGACGACGTCGAGCAGATGAATTTGATAATGAACGTCGAGACTGGTCGTCGGCTCATCGAGAAAGAGGTACCGATGCGCGCGCGACGCGCCGGCTGACCCGCTGGGCGATGCGTCGTCGTCGGCCGAGATCTGCGCGAGCACGCGCGCCAGTTGCACCTTTTGCTGCTCGCCGCCGGAGAGCGTCGAGTAGGGCTGATCGCGCTTGTCGCTCATGCCGACGACATCGAGCGCGCGATGCACGACGTCGCGATCGTGTTCCGACGGGACGCGCCCGTAGTGCGGATACCGTCCCATCATCGCGACGTCGATCACCGGCAGCGGAAACGCCAGATGAATGTTCTGTGACAAGACCGCGCGGGTGCGCGCGAGCGATTCAGGGTCAAACGATTCGATCAGGCGGTCGCCGTAGCGAATTTCGCCAAGCGCCGGACGCGCGAGGCCCGTGGCGAGTCGCATGAGGGTCGACTTGCCCGCGCCGTTCGGACCAAGGATAACGTTGAATCGGCCGGCCGCGAAGCGCGCGCTGACATCGTCGAGAATGAGCGTGCCGCCCGCGCGATAGGTGACACCTCGAATGTCGATCACGTGTCGTCAGCCATAGAAGCCGGAACTGCCCTGCCGTTGCTCGCGCAGCAGAATCCATAGAAATACCGGCGCTCCAACAATCGCGGTGATGATTCCCACCGGCAACTCGGCCGGCGGTATGACGACGCGCGCCACGACGTCGATGGCCTCCATCGTCACCGCGCCGAGCAATGCCGACGCGGGAATGAGAAATGTATAATTCGATGACCGGAGCATACGGAGCGCGTGCGGCACCACGAGCCCGACGAAGGCGACGACGCCGACCATCGCCGTCGCCGCGGCGACCATGACGGTGTTCACGAGCAGCAGTCGGACGATCAACCGCCGCGGATCGATGCCAAGCAGCGCCGCCTCGTCTTCGCCGAGCATCAAGGCGTTGAGCGCCTTGCCCGATCGGAGCGCCATCACAAAGCAGACGGCAAAGCAGACGGTGACCAGCGCGACACCGTGCCAGTCCGACGTCGTGAACGTGCCGAGGTTCCAAAAGGTGATGTTGCGCGCTTGCGGGTCGCGCGCGATGTACGACAGGAAGCCCGTGCCTGCCGTGCACACGGCGTTGACGGCGATTCCGGCGAGCAGCAGCGTGAAGACGTTGACCTTGCCGAACGACGCCGAAACGCGATAGACGATCATCGTCGCGCCCAGTCCGCCGGCAAAGGCGAGCATCGGCACGGCGAGCGCGCCGAGGATGGTCGTGAACGCGAGCGCGCTGCCGCTCCCAAGGACGAAGATGAGCGCCGCCCCGAACGCCGCGCCGGCCGACGTGCCCGCGAGCCCCGGTTCGACGATCGGGTTGCGAAAGAGTCCTTGCATGAGCGTTCCTGAAACACCGAGCACCGCTCCGGTGAGCCCCGACATCAACACGCGCGGTAGGCGAAGCTGAAAGAACACACTCCGCCCGAGCGCGTCGCTGTCGCGAAGTGGCGACCAGCCCGCCGCCTGGGCGACGTACCGTGCGATCGTCGACGGAGAAAAGGTGAACGCACCGATACACGCGGACGCGACGAGCGCCGCGACCAGGAGACCGCCCAGCACGGCGTATGTTCCGGCGAATGACTGCCGTGAAGACGTCGTCACGCCGTCCGCATCACTGGTGGAGCCAGCCGGCGATTTTGCGCAGGCTGGCCGCCGTTCGCGGCCCGAAGTACATGACCTCCGTCTCGTCGACGCGATAGATGCGTTTCGCCTTGCCCGCCGGCGTGAGCGAGACGCCGGGCATCGCCGCGAATTTGTCGGCGTTGCCGAGTCGGTCGAACCCAACGTCCGTGGCAATGATGATATCGGGCGCCGCCTTGGCGATGATCTCGGGCGTGAGACGCAACATGCCGCCCACCGAGTCAATGGCATTTACCCCGCCGGCCCACCGGATCATCTGATCGGCCGGCGTGCCGCGCTTGAGCGCGAGATAGTCATTGGCGATCTGGCCCATGTGCATCACCAACACGCGCGGTTTCTTGCCGCCGCTCCACTTCGACGTATCGGCGAGCGCGGCGGCCATGTCGGCTTTCCACGCGGCAACCACGCTGTCCGCCGTTCGCTCGTGATGGAACTGCTGCCCGAGGTGCGTCATGAGCGCCTGCGCGCTGTCCTCGGTGTTGCCCGGGCTCATGATGACGACGGGGATACCGACCTTTTTGACCTGCGTGACGACCGCCTCCGGCCCGAGATTGCCGTCGGTAAGGAGCATCGTGGGCTTGAGCGAGATGATGCCCTCGGCGCTCAACGCGCGGTGATAGCCGACCGACGTCAGATGCGCGATCTGTGGCGGGTAGATCGACGTGAGATCGCGCCCGACCAGCAGCGACTCTGCGTGAATGTCGTACATGAACTCGTTGATCTGTTTAGATACGCAAACGATCCGCGGTCCGGCGTTGGCGTCACCAGTCGTGCAACTGATGCCGACGAGCGCGGCGAGCCCGAATGCCAACGCGGCGGCCGCGCGGCGGCGATGCGTGAGACGTATCATGAAAATATTTTGATTGCGGAATCTGTTTCCATCACGGTGTCACGTTCGCCGGACGCTTCGTCGATTCGATGAACGTCACGATGTCCGACGACAACTGCTTCGCCGACTCCTGGTTGAGATACGCCATGTGTCCGCTCTTGTAATACTTGAAGTCGACGCGGTCGCGATAGGTCTTGTCGTATCCAAGGTGATTGAACGTGTATTCGGCGTTGGCGAACGGCGTGGCCATGTCGTAGTAGCCAGCGGCCACCATGACGTGCAGATACGGGTCCTTCGCCATCGCCGTGCGGAGCGCCTCCGCTTCGCTCGGATACCCGCTGCCGAGACTTCCGCCTCCGGTGAGACCGGCATAGTCCCAGCGACCGCTGCGTCCACCGAGATAGTATTGCAGATCGCTGGTGTAATTGAGGTCGCTGTGAAGGTAGCGCATGAACGCGGACATGAACGCGCCAGACGGCGCGACGTCCGACGGATCGTAATCCTGGCGCTGGCTCGACGCGTTGCCGTTGAGGCCGATCATGCGGCTGTCGTATCGACCCACCGTCTCGCGTTCGCCGCGAAGGAGCTCCGTGCGAAACACGCCGGGGTCGATGCGAAGATTGGTATTCTGAATGTATTGCGCCGATACACCGGTCAGTCGCGCAACCTGCTGCGCGACGCTCGTCCGCTCGGCCGGCGACAGCGTATTGCCCTTGGCGAGTGCGGTCAGATAATCGCCGAAGGCGAACGTCCTCGCCTGTTGCACGACCTGCTCGACCGTTTGACGTTGAAGGTCGGCGGGAAGCTTCTTGTGATACCACGCCGTAGCGGCGTACGTCGGGAGGTAGCAGACGTAGGCGAGGTCGTTTGTCGGCGATGGTTGGATCGTCGCGAAATCGAGCACCGTGCCGAGCAGCATTATGCCATTGAGCTCAATGCCTTCGTCGCTCTGCAGCTCGGCGGACAGTCCCGCGGAGCGGAACGTCCCGTAGCTTTCGCCAAAGAGATACTTGGGCGACGCCCAGCGATTGTATTTGTCGAGATAGTCGCGAATGAACTCGCCGAACAGTTTGATGTCGTTCGTCGCGCCGGTGAAGTCCGAGACTTTTGCGCCGATCCCGGGTCTCGAGTAGCCGGTCATCATCGCGTCGATCTGCACGAGATCGGTGGTTCCGAGCGGCGTGTACGGATTGTCGACGAGCGTATACGGCGGGGCCGGCTGCGCGCCATTCGGACCCATCTCCGGGTGGCGCGGGCTCATGAGCCCCATGTCGAGCCAGATCGACGCCGAGCCAGGGCCGCCGTTGAAGAAGAAGGTGACCGGTCGTGTGGACGCCTCTTCCTGGTCTCTCGTATATGAGATGTAGAATACCGTCGCCTTTGGCTTTCCGTTGTCGTCCCGGATGACCATTGTGCCGGTGTTCGTGGTGTACGGAATGGTCTTTCCGTTGACGACGACGCTGTGATGCGCGGTCGCGACTTTTTCCACGGCAGGCACGCCCTCGGCGGAGGTGTCGCCGCGAGCCGGCTCGGCGCCGCCGCGACCTCCGGGCGCCGTGGGCCGCTGAGCGAGGGCCGTCGCACCAAATAGCAGCGACGCCACGGCAGCGCAGGGTAGCTGAAATCGGATGAGCATCATAAGGACCTCCAATTGTTTGAGCGAGGAATCATCAGTTGTGACGGCGATTGACGTGCGCGAACGCGACTCGTCTTTGGAACCGATCCGAACGCGGCCGCGGCATCGTCTCCGATGCACGTAGTTTAACGCGAGGGAACCCATTTGTTAAAGATGGATATCGGAGCGCGCTTGGCGCTCGCTCACCCCCAGCGCGCGCCGACTTGCGAGCCCGTTGCCAGGCCGCTCAATTCGCCGGTGCATAGAGCGACCTGCAAATCAAGATCGCTAACGACGTCGAACCCCAACGATAGCGGACGATGTTCAAGACCACGCTGTGCGCCGCGCGACTGACGGGGAAGCGACGTGTGCTCGCGTCGGCGGTTGGCTGGGCACTGTTTGCCGTTGGATGCGCATCTTCACAGCAGTCCGACGTGCTGTACGAGGCGCCGCCGTCAGCCCGGCTCCCCTGTTCATCCGGCGATCCGTACCTCGTTATCAACAATCGCGCGGGGCGGACGGTCGACATCTATGGAGGCGCTAACGACGCGCGCCTCATTGGCTCGGCGCCGAGTGGCGATAGCCGCATCTCGCTCATTGGGACGCCGGATGCGCGGCAAGGGGGTACTTCTTTGCGAATGGGTCGCGAGACAGTGGTTTTCCCGGACCCGACGTGGAGCTCAGTCGCCGGGTGGACATCAAAGTTCGCTGCATCAAAGATTGATCAATCCATCCCGACAAAGCACAAAGGCGGTCTCCGCACACTCAGTGGAAACCGCCTTTTTCGCGTTGAGTTGTCCACCAATACGGCCGCTCTCAGTTCCATCATCAGAGCGTTGCCAGATTGACTGCCGCTGGCCAACGAACTCTTCGTACGTATATCCGACCATCTGCGAGAAATTAATACTTAGGCATTGACCTTAGTATTGTTCGGTGATAGAATCACACACCAGATCGAGTAATCCAATTAATCGGATGGTGCTGGAATGGCTCAATCCGCAGTCGCTGACGCCGTGTTTCATGCCTTGTCCAATTCGACTCGGCGGAAAGTCTTGGAGCACCTGTCTGTCGGACCAGCCACAGTCGGCGCGCTCGCAGCGCCGTTCGACATGAAACTCCCCTCGTTCGTGCAGCACCTATCGGTGCTCGAACACAGCCGACTCGTGAAGTCGAAGAAGCGAGGGCGGGTGCGGACGTATGAGATCGCACCCGAACGATTCAAGGTCGTTGAAGACTGGCTGGTCGCGCGGCGTCAGTTGTGGGAAGCCCGATTGGACCGGTTCGACGAATACGTCAATCAACTCAAGCAGAGGGAATCAAAATCATGAGAAAGCCCTTCACGATCAATCCGAAACTTGATTTCGCGCTCGAGCGGTTCATCGACGCTCCAAAGCATCTCGTCTGGGAAGCGTTGACGAAACCGGAACATCTCAAGGAGTGGTACATGCCCAAAGCTTGGGGTCGTGTTTCGAATTGCGAAATGGACGTGCGACCGGGCGGCATCTTCAGCATCGACATCGCAGCCACAGACGGTCAAGAGTCGCCCAACCTCGGCTGTTTCCTGGAAGTGATTCCGATGGAGCGACTTGTCTGGACGTCGATGTTGTTTCCCGACTATCGCCCGGCGGTCTTTGACGACATTCCGATCACCGCCATTGTCACGATGGAAACCGTGGGAACCGGAACTCGCTACGTTTTCACCGCGCTGCATCGGGATGAAGCCGATTGTGAGAAAAATAAAATGTCGGGTTTTCTGCAAGGGACCGAGATCGCCCTCGATCAGTTTGTGGCACATGTGCAGTCGATGAAATAGTTCAGGGCGATCTGGGCGGGCAGCCCCTGCTTCTCCGGTCCTCGGCCGCGACGTGTCCGGTTGAAAGCAGTTTCGCTACTGCTCCGCCGGCCGCCCGAACACCTTCGGATACAGCGCGCGAATTTTCGGATTGGCACGAAGCCGCGGCCCGAGAATCGCGTACATGAGATTCCGAGGTGTCGGACCACGCCCGGCGGACGGCTTTCGTTCGAGCACTGCAATCGCCTGGTCGTCGCCGCTGAGCCAACGCGCGAACGCCACCGCCGAATGCATGTCATTCCGCTCCGCCATCTTTTGAATCGCGGCCGCCCGCGTTGACGGATCTCGTAACTGTTGCTCCAGGCCCACGACACGCAGCGTGTCGTCATGCATGCCCACCAGCCAGCGCCTGTACGCATGCACGGCTTGGTCCACGTGGCCGAGTGCTAGCTCATGATTCACGTTCAGGCCCCACCCGTACCATGCGTCAGGCGACTGCGCGAGCCCTTCCGCGTACAGGGGAGTCGCGTCCGCGAATCGATCGGCGGCATCGTAATCCCCCGCGAGCGACAACGTGATCACGTGCGACAGCAGATCGAGACGGTGCGCCGTCTCCATTTCCGCCGTGGCCTCGGGCAGACGACCGGTGTCGCTCAGGTAGTAGCTGTACCACTGATGGCCCGTCGGATAGTTGGGGCTCAGGCGAATGCCCGTGGCGTAGCTGCTCGCGACTTCCGCGGCATGCGTGCGAGGATCGAGCAGATTCGCGAGCGAGATGTACGCCTCGCCAAGCTTTGGATCGAGCGCGATGGCGCGACGCACGGCACGCTCGCCCAAAGTGTTTAGAGAATCATCACTCGGTCCTCCCGGGGCGGGATATTCGGTTGACACTGAGAGCGCGTAGGCGTCACCGAGCCCTGCCCACGCGAGCGCATACATCGAATCGAGTGCCACCGAGCGCTTCATCGTACAGCAACGTCTCCGCTCTTTCGCCGTCCATTCCTGTCGCCAGTTGCACTTCGCCCGAGTCGAAGAGCGGAACGATGTGCGGGTGGCGCAAATTGGCGGTCGTCTTGATCTCGAGCAGGAACCGACTTCCGCCGAGCGCGGCGCCAATTTCCGGATCGAGTACTTTGATGGCGACGTTCCGGTCGTGCTTCACGTCGCGAGCGAGGTACACGGTCGCCATGCCGCCGCGGCCAAGCTCGCGCTCGATGGTGTAGCGGTCCGCGAGCGCGGCTGACAGACGTTCGATATCGCTCATGAATGCCTGATGGGTGAGCTACGTGCCGAAGGCCAACGCACGCCCGGCCAGGGTGGGAAGATACTGGAACGGGATCGACGCCCGCGCTCAGCCCATCGCTAGGCGCCAGCGACCCTCTTTAAAGGCATCGAGAAGGGTCTTTGCTCTGCCTTCCTCGAGGTTCAGAAATGATTTCCCGCGACCAAAGAAGTCGCTCAGTCCCGGGATCGCTGCTAACTCTGCACGCGTGATTCTCGGATATCCCATCGTCCATTCCGCGAACGATCGCTTCTCGATCGGCTCCACCACGATTTTCGTGATCCGACCATGCCGCGGGTCCGTCGAGATTTTGTTGAAGAGGCTTTCAACCACGTCGCGTTCGCCTTCAAGGATCTGGAAGAACGCCCCATCGTCGTATAGGAGCATCCCCGACACCTCGAGTCGCGCATTGTTACGCCTTGCGGTTTCCAGGATCGTCGACAGCTCGACCGGAGTTATGGCGCCGCCCTTCGCGGCGCTGCAGTAGATGCACTGCACGAGTTCCATGAGAGCAGCCTCACTTCAGTCGGGGTTACCGGGCGCCACCTCGAGCCGGCGGATTGCCGACTCTTCGCGGGCCGCGCCCGGTTGTCACGGGCGAACCTAACGTCCCGTTGGTCGCATCCAGAAATATGCCGACCTTGCATAGAGTGCGAGTCGAGAGCGATGCATCGACCCGCGATGTCCACCGCCAAAAACGGGGCGGCCGTTGGTGCTGGGTCCAACGCGTGCGCCGGGTTGGAGGCGGGCTGCGAATTGCTACGTCGGTCGGACGAGTTCGCGAAACTCGCCGACTCCGAGACCCGTCGCCGCGTTGCCGATTAGGGATGCGTGCGGCTCCAACTCCGGCCAACTCGTGGTCCACAGCACCAAAATCGCGAGGCGACGGCCGCGGAAATCCTGCTGATACCGCAGATTCTTGTCGGTCGTTATGAACACGGAGAACCCGGTCGACTCAGCAGCCTCGATGAGCGCTCCATTTTGCAAGGCTGCCCAACCGCGCTCGAAAGCCGTTTCGACCACGTGCTCATCGGCAAACGCGCGCCTTAACGGCGCCGGCGTGCCCTGGTCCAAGAGTATTCTCAGATGGCCTCAGGCCGAAATTGCGAGGCTGCGGCTGGCGTGGTCGAGAACGGCATCCACTTGATCGCGGGTTACACCAGGGAACCAGTCCAAGAAGTCTGGAAGCGACGCGCCGCCTTCGAGGTTCTCGAAGAGTGCGCGCACCGGGACGCGCGTGCCGCGGAACAGCCATTCACCGCTGACCTTTCCGGAGATGCGTTCAACGGCGGGACACTGGCTCCAATCAAGCATATTGAAGCTTATACCCGGGCCGTACGAACCGGAACGCCCCGCCGGGTCGCAATCCATTGTCGCCGTTTCTCCGATGCTCCCTCGGAAGCCACGCTCCCGGGTGACCCGCCAAGTCCGAGAATTGTGTCACGACGCAAACTACTTGCGGGTCGACGCGTTGACGTGATCACGCTAACGAAACGATCGATCGCATTTCTCTACTCTTTGGCAGTTCTCAATCCTGCGTTCGTCATGATGCCAAGGAGGCCACTTGCAGGTAATCCGGTCCGTTGTTTCGACACTTTAAACGTCAATCGACGCGCGTTATCGTACGTCTCGCCAAAATTCATCAAGATGGCGTGAAGGTATTGCGCACGCGCTGCAACGTCGGACTCGGTGAGCTGAATACTGCCCCCGGACTCCGAAGCCTTTGTCAGGAATTCATACCGCTCACCCAGCGCGGACACCTGTATCATTTCTTTAAAGATGTTGCGGAGGAAGAGCAGATGACCGCTGATCAGTCGCGTCGCGCTCCGAGACACGAAGCGGGCGAGCGAGTCTGGTACTGGAAGCGATATCGATACCAGTCCGACGATGTTAAAGGAGATCTTTTGCTCCAGTATTTGCGTTCCCAACTCGATAGCGAGTGTGCGTTTCAGCAGATCGAGTTCGTTCGAGAGCGCGACGCGTTGGCGCAACGACTGCGCTTCGCAAAGTAGCGCCAGCTTTGCACGGACCTTCCGAGCGCCTCGCGAGTCGCGAATATCATAAACGCGTTCCAGAATCTCCTCTTTGGTTTTGCACTTCGCCAATACGAATGGCAACACGGGATACGCATTGAACGGCTCCATCCAATCACCGGTCTTTTCTTGCACGTAATGGCGACCACTGTCGTAGGCGTCGCTCAACGTCGTGAGAAAAGGATTTTCCGGAGGCATGCGCATCTCGAGACAGCGGATGCCGAGTGCCGACCTCGCTCTCAGCGGGTGGGGCAGATAGGGAACGTGAAGAGAACGCGATAAGAGCTCGTAGCATCTGGTGCGAAACACGCCGTGATACACGTTCCAAAGATCGAGCCCGGCAAACCTCGGCGAGAGACTTCGTATCACCTCGTCGTCGCTGTTCTTGTGTTTGTCAACGAGGCCCGCAAACAGGCGATGCATCACGTCGAAATTCTTCGGCCACACCTCCGCCGAATAGCTGTCACCTTCAGACCAGTCGTCCGCAATGAGGTGATGGGTGATTGGATTGCTGTCGGCGACCACAGACAGAGCGGCGGCGATCCCCATCTCCGTACTCCCGACAATATGCATTCCATTCATGACCATGTGGCTTAGGTCAAGCGCCGTCTTGAAGTCGACGTTCTCACACACCCATTTTAGAGAATCCTCCTCCACGGCATGCCACAAGGCGCCGTCCAACGGCATGAATTCGATCGCGTCCCCAAAGGCCCTGGCCAATTGGTTCGAAAAGCCGTGCGGAATGCCCGGAAGAATCAGCTTGTCGAAGAAGATCAAATTCTCCGTGAGGCTGGCAAAGCACGCCAAGCTAATGTCTGTGGTGCTGTTCACAAACGGACTGCTTCCGGCGAAGAGCACCGAATGCGCCGCCGCGAGCGTACCATGATCGACTATTGCCGTGATAGTCATCGAGTTGCTCTGCCTTTTTCGAGCTGGACTTCTGGCGGCGGAGATCAGGCCGAACGTTCTAGGTTGCCGCGCCGTTCGTCAACATGAAACTGCTTTCGCCCATCGACCTCGGACTTTCCCCACCCGAGCGGAACTCCCACTTTTAAGCTCTAATAGAGCGTGCGACATCGCCTGCCCCGCCCCGCCTTCCCCTCCGTGCGTGCAGTCGCACCATTAGTGGTACCTCCTTTCTTCCAATCTTCCAAGAACGGGCCGCGTGATTCGCGTCTCCCTCCCGCTCCGCTCGTTAGCGACACTGGCCTTGGCTGTGGCCGTGGCGACCTGTTCCGACGCGCCAACTGGCGCGCCAACCGGCGCGCCGGCGCCCGCCAGAAGCACGGGACCGACGCGAGTTGCGTTGGCCGCAACCTTTTCGAAATCTGCGGCGGCTGTGTACGCGCAGCGAAGCGAGTTTACCGGCGTCAGTTTCGATCACGTCCGCGTCATTCTGCGGAGCGCGGCGGGCGACGCGGTCGTGAAAGACACGACCCTGGAGTTCTCGCCGTCTTCGCCGGACGTCACGCTGGAATTCACAATCGATGGCGCGCAGCCTGGTGACAAGTTCCCGGTCGAGCTGCAATTCCTGAGCGGCGGCACGCCGATCTATAAAGGAACGGGGAGCGCTCAGGCATACTCGGCGCAAGGCACGGCGCCAACACCCACACCGGTCGTTGTGGTATACGTGGGGCCTGGAGCGTCGGCAACGCGCATCACTGTTGCTCCCAAAACGATCTCCTTGGTTTCGCCGTCGACCGCGACGTTTAGCGTGTCAGCGTTCGACGCCAACGGCGCTCCAGTCACGAACGTTCCGCTCAACTGGAAGACGTCCGATCCCTCCATCGCCACGATCACGTTGGGCGGCGTCCTTACCACGACCGGCAAGCGCGGCACCGTCACAGTGACTGCCACGACGGTCACGTCACTGACCGATCAAGGGACGGTCAACGTTACCCTGCCGCCGAGTGCGATGGTGCTCTTTTCCGGTGGTGGTCAGATCGGGAAGGTCGGAACCACCCTTGGGCAGCCCGCGGTCGTTCGCGTCACCGCGAGCGACGGTGTCGGCGTGGCGGGTGTCAACGTCAACTTCGCGCCGCCAGCGGGCGGGAAAGTCGGATCGACCAGCATTGCGACAGACGCCAGCGGAGCGGCGGCGACGAGCATGACACTTGGCACAACGGTTGGTACGCAGGGATTTGCAGCGACGACGGCGGGACTCAGCGTCGGCATCTCCGCCACGGCCACCGTCGGCGACCCAACTGCGGTCGTGGCGGTGTCGGGCGGCGGCCAGACCGATACGGTCAAGCACGCGCTGAAAAACCCGTTCGTCGTGCGGGTCACCGACCAGTTCGGAAATCCCGTTGGCGGGGTGACGGTGACGTGGTCACGCATCGCGGGAAGCGGCTCACTCTCGGGCGCGTCGTCGACGTCCGCGGCGGATGGTTCGGCGTCGATCGGTTACACGCTGGGTACGGTGGTCGGAACGGAAACGATTAGCGCGTCGATTCTCGGTGGGGCGTCGACAACGTTCACCGCGCAGGCCATCTCCGCGGGTGCGAGCACGCTCACGACTGTTTCGGGCAGCGGACAAACGGGACGAGTGACGCAGGCGCTGGCCGCGCCGTTCGTCGTGAAGGTGACCGACGACGTGGGCAATCCCGTGGCAGGAGCCACGGTAACGTGGGCGGCGACGAACGGGACCATCGCCGCCACGACGACGACGGACGCAACCGGCCAGTCGTCGAACACGTTGACCCTCGGATCCGTGGCCGGCGCGGCCGGCGCGACCGCGAGCGTAGGAACCGGGCCGGCAGCGAAGAGCGTGAGCTTCTCGGCAACGGCGGTGGCGGGCATCGTCGCGAAACTGCAGTTCGGCGGGCTACCGACGGGCGGAACGGCGGGCGCGATCCTGGCGCCGGCTTTGACGGTAGAGTTGCGAGACGCTTTAGGGAATCTCACCGCCGCGACCAATTCGGTGACGATCGCCATTGGGACGAATCCCGGCGGCGGCACGCTTGGCGGAACCGTGACGAAGGCGGCGGTCGCCGGCGTCGCGACGTTTAGCGATCTCACATTGAGCGCCGCGGGCGTGGGCTATACGCTCGTCGCGAGCAGCAGCGGTGTGCCGAGCGTGACCACGCCGGCGTTCACGGTGGCGACGGCTGGTGGCGGCGGTCCGACGACGAAAACGTGGACCGGCGCGGTCTCGACCGACTGGTCCCTCGCTGGCAATTGGTCCGGCGGCGTGCCGACGGCGACAGACAG
>JBDTAE010000069.1:0-37688 GCA_039924785.1 Gemmatimonadaceae bacterium
GACGCGCTGCTTAAAAACTACAATCGCGCACCGAAGCATTTCGTCGACGGCGAAGGCGTCTATCTCATCGACGAAGACGGCAAGCGCTATCTCGACTTCGTCGCCGGCATTGCGGTGAACGCGTTGGCATACGGCGACCCGGGTCTTCGCGCCGCAATGCATCAGGCAGCGGACGGTCTCATCCACGTCTCCAATCTCTACGCCACCGAACCCGGCGAGCGTCTTGCCGCGACGCTGGTCGAAAAATCGTTCGCTGATCGCGTATTCTTCTGCAACTCCGGCGCGGAAGCAAACGAAGGGGCGTTCAAGTTTGCTCGTCGCTGGGCGCGCACGAAGGGCGACGCCAAGCACGAAATCGTCTCGCTGCGCGGCGCATTTCACGGCCGCCTGTTCGCGTCGCTCGCGGCGACCGATCGTCCATCGTACCGCGCGCCGTTCCGTCCGCTCACGCCGGGAATTGCCATCGTCGAGCGGGATATTGACGATCTCTCAGTCGCCCTCGACGCCGACACGGCCGCGGCGGTGATCCTCGAGCCGATTCAGGGCGAGGGCGGCGTCCGCGTGCTCGACGCCGGATTCGTGCGCGAAGTCCGCGCGCTCACGAAAGAACGGGATGTCGCACTCATCTTCGACGAAATTCAGTGTGGTCTGGGTCGCACGGGAACCCTGTTCGCGTACGAGCAGTTCGACGTCGTGCCAGACATGTTGACGCTCGCCAAGCCGATCGCCGGCGGACTACCGATGGCAGCGATTCTGATCACGCAGGAGATCGCGTCGACGATCAAGCCCGGCGACCACGGGACGACGTTTGGTGGCGGGCCATTTGTCGCGAGCGTGGCCAATCACGTCGTCGACCGCCTGTCCGATCCGGCGATGCTGCGACACGTGTCTGAAAACGGCGAGTGGTTCGGCGACCAACTGCGTGAGATCGCGCAGCGCACCGGTCGAATTCGCGCCGTGCGAGGCATGGGCTACATGTGGGGTATCGACGTGATGGGAACGGCGTCGCACGTCGTGGCCGAGGCGTTCGCGGCTGGACTGTTGGTGTGCAGTGCCGGCGAGTACACCGTTCGCCTCCTCCCGCCGCTCGTCGCGACGCGGGACGAACTCGCACTCGGCCTCGGGATACTTGAAGAGATCCTGTAATGACGGTAAATGTCGTGATCCGCCGCGCACAGTTCAAAGACGCGACGGCGATTGCGGACTTGATCGCCGTGTTCGCGGCGGACGCGCTGATGTTGCGCCGCACGCCGGAAATGGTCGAGCTGGCGATCGACGATTACGTCGTGGCGGTTCAGCCGAACGGCGAGATCGTCGCGTGCGGCGCATTAAAAGAATACTCGCCGTCGGTGGCGGAGATCGCCGCGATCGCCGTGTCGCGCGATGTGCACGGGTGTGGAGTGGGGAAGGCGATCGTCCGCGCGGTGGAGGAGCTCGCGCTCAAGCGCGGCGTCTACGACGTGTTCGCGCTCACGTTGCAACCGGAATTTTTCAAGGCGATCGGCTACCAGCGCGTTGATCGCGCGCGGTTTCCCGAAAAAATTCGCCGCGACTGTATCGGTTGCCCGCGTCGCTTTGCGTGCAACGAGATCTGTTTCGCGAAAAACTTGCGCGTCGAGGTGTTGGCGGCGTAAGTCGACGAGCACTCGGGCGATGGTTCGTTCGCCGCGACAGCGTCCGTTGCGGCACCAATTCTCGTGACCGCCGAGGCCTGCGTCGCTCGGTCCAGCGGCCGGTGGCGTCGCGTCGGAAATGGTCCGCAGGCTCGGACGAGAGCGTTTCGCGCGGTTTTCTGGCGTTCGCAGCAACCCGTCGACTCGGATTTCGCGAAGCGTCGCGCCAAGATCTAGAAAAGTGGATTCGAGGGTGGGGGAGACGAATGTACGGAGATGCCGAGGTGGGCCCGCCGTCTCCAGCATCGGGCTGCCGACGGGCGCCGGTATTGTCGCGCTTGCGCTCGCTGCATCGATTGCCGTGGAAGGAAACGACGCGTGGCGTAATCGACGGTCGCTCTTGGTAGATTTCTGTCATGAGCGACCAAGGGCGACGAACTGGGTTGCACGGGCTGCGTCAGGCGTTCGACGAAGTGCGGTTCGGCGCGTCGAAAACGCTGAACCTCCGCGAGAGTCTTCCGACTGCGAACGATGCGGTGGCTCGCACTGAGTCGTGGCTTCGCCAGCAGCAAGTGGATCGCGCCGAGGAGGTGCTGATCGTGACAGGCCGCGGCAACTCGAGCGAGGGTGGTGTTTCAGTCGTTCGCGAAGCCGTACTGCGGCACCTTCATGTGCTGAAGCGCCGCGGGGTGATCGCCGGTCACGAGGAGCACACGGCGGGTTCGTTTGTCGTGAAGCTGGCGCCGGTGTCGGCGCTCTGGGAATCACCGAAGCGAAATCGCGGACGCGGAGTGGCGCCGCCTCCGCCGACGCCCCCATCGCTCGAAGAACTCGACGCCGAGTCGCGCGTGATGCTCCGCAACTTGGCGGAACGCGCGCTGGAGGGACTTGGCGTAAAGGACACCGCGACCTTCTTACAAGGCGAAATGCTCAAGCAGTTCGGCGCGATCGCCGCGAGCGTCGCGAAGAGCTCAACTGAAAACCGCGACGAACAACTTCGCGTCGCTCTGCGCGCTGCCCTCGACCAGCACGAATGAACCCCCGAGCGGCAGACGTTCTGTCGCGATAACTTCAGTACCTCCCTCCACCTGGACCCAAAGCGTGCCAACTCGTCTTGCACTTGCGCTCGTTGTCTGCGCCGCCAGCCCCGCGCTTTCGCAACAGGCCATGGTCGGCTATTCGCCGGCGTCCGCGAATCGCGAGCGCGACGTCGAAGCCGACGCCATCAAACGTCCGTCCCCGACGAGCGCTTCGGTACACTCGAAGCAACTGTCGAAGGAGACGCACGTTGCCGGCACAGCCGCGCAGGCGTATACGCGCGACTACGTCATCGACCAGATGAAGAAGTGGGGAATCGAGACCGAGGTGCGCACATACGACGTGTGGATGCCGCATCCGACCGAGGTGCGCTTATCGCGCGTATCGCCGCAGCCGAAAGATTTTGCGTTGGCCGAGCCGCCGGTTGCCGGCGATGCGACCTCGAAGCTGTGGCAATATCCCACGGTCAACGGATACAGCGGACAGGGCGACGTCACCGCCGAAGTCGTCTACGTCAATTACGGACTGATCGAAGACTACGCGCAACTCGACTCGATTGGCGTGAGCGTGAAAGGCAAGATCGCCATTGCGCGATACGGTCGATCGTTCCGCGGCATCAAGGCCCGCGAAGCGGAGAAGCACGGCGCCGTTGGACTTCTCATATATAGCGATCCTCAAGACGACGGGTTTGTGCCGGGTGACGTCTACCCGGACGGCCCGATGCGAAATGCGGCCGGCGTCCAGCGCGGTAGCGTCCTCAACATGGACGGTGATCCGTCGACGCCGGGGTACGGCAGCAAGCCGGGCGTGACCCGCCTAGCCGTCGACAAGATGGATATTCCGCACATTCCCGTGGTGCCGATCGGCTACGGCAACGCGGGCGAGTTGCTGAAGTTCGTGAAGGGCGCGAACGTTCCGCGCGGCTGGCAAGGCGGACTTTCGTTCCATTACCACGCGGGCCCCGGCCCGGTGAAGGCGCATCTCGTGGTTAAGGACGATCGCGCGACGAAGCCAATCAAACAGATCTACGACACGTTTGGAATGGTGCGCGGCAGCGAGTATCCCGACGAACTCGTGATCGTCGGCGGCCATCGCGACGCCTGGGGTCCGGGTGCCGCGGACAACGTCAGCGGCACGGTGAGTATTCTCGAAGCCGCGCGCGCCGTCGCCGAACAACTCAAGGCCGGCATGAAGCCGAAGCGCACGATCATCTTCGCGACATGGGATGCCGAAGAGTGGGGATTGATCGGCTCAACGGAGTTTGTCGAAGACGACTCGCTGCGGTTGAGCAAAGGCGCGGTTGCGTACTTCAACCAGGACGTTGCCGCGCAGGGTCCGCGATTTGGCGGCGGCGGTTCCCCGTCGCTGCGCCCGGCGCTGCGTGACGTCGCTCGCGTCGTACAAGATCCGAACGGAAAGGGCAGCGTCTACTCGGAGTGGCGAAAAGCGAGCGCGGTCGCCGACACGGCCGAGCCCGCGATGGGTGATCCAGGAGGCGGCTCCGACTTCGCCGGCTTCTACAATCACCTCGGCATTCCGATCGCCGAGTGGGGTTTTGGCGGTGCGGGTGGTGTGTATCACTCGCAGTACGACAGCTACAACTGGATGGTGAAGTTCGGCGACCCAAAATTCGAGTACCATGCTGCCGCGGGTCGCGTCGCCGCGGCAATGCTCCTTCGCATCGCGAACGCCGACGTGCTTCCGTACGACTACGTGGAATACGCGCGCACGATGCGCCGGTACATTCCGCCCATCGACAAGGCAATCGGCGAGCACCATTGGTCGGCAACGACGACCGCGCTTCGCGCGTCGATCGACAAGCTCGAGCGCGAAGCGGTGATGTTCAACGCCGCGCGCGATTCCGCCCTCGCCGCCGGACTGCCCGCTGCCGCGCAAAGGAAGACGAACGAAGCGCTGATGCAGGTTGAACGCGCCGTGACGCGGCGAGAGGGACTGCGCACGCGCCCATGGTTCCGCAACCTCATCTACGTGGCCGACGAGAATAACGGCTACGCGAACATGGCGCTGCCGTCGGTCAACGAAGCGATTCGCGCGAACGACGAGGCGCTTACGAAGAATGAAATTGAAGATCTCGCGAGTCGGTTCAATAACGCGGCGCAGGCTGTTGCCGCCGCGCGCGCTGCCCTGCGGAGTCGCTAATGCAACTCCGCAGGCGGTAGCGGCTGAATCGGCGACTCGCCGCGCGCGACGGGCGTGCCGCCGCGCGGTGTCAGACGTCGTCGCGCGACGTAAGCACGCGGAAGGGGCTTTCCATCGACTGAGCGGGCGGGCGTCGCGACACTCACCACCGGATCGCGGCGCGGCGCGGCCATCACGTCGACCGCGGAGCGCGCCGCGGCCGGAACGCTGAGACCCAAGTCCAGAGACGGCAGCTCGTCGATGATTGGAGTCGGAGAGCGAGGCGGCTCGAGCGCGACGACATGCGATCGCGCACCCTGGCCCGCCACCCCATCCACCGCGCCGCTGCAGACGCAGCCGAGCGCCGGCGCGACATCGATCAACACACTTCGTCCGCCGAGGAGATGCTGCGCAATTTCGCCGACGAGATCGGGGCCGTCGACCTCGACGAGCGTTCGTGAACCGCCCTCTCGCCGCAAAGAGTCCGCGCTCGGTGCTCCACCTGGCTGCGATTGGAAGCGACGACGATCGTACGGAAGCACGGAGTCGAACACACGGGGCTGTTCGTCGAGCATGATGTCCCGCTCCGCGAGAAGCTCGATCAGGGCCGTCGGTGTCATGCGAATATCGATCGACGAATCGATCGCCCCGGCGCACGCACCAACGTAGGTGATGCGAACGGTGGAGGGGCCGGCGATCGACCGCAGGTAACGCGCGATCGCAACAGGGGGAGGCACCAGCGGAACGAGCGCCGGTCGCAGATCCGGTCCTACACTCAACAGTCGGTGCGCGACAAGCGGACAGCTGCATTGAATCGCCGGTGCGCCGCCAAAATCCGGCAACGCACGCATGACCGCCGAAGCGACGAGCTCATCTCCCCAACTGGCAGGAATGACGTTCGCAAAGCCGCCGCGCAAACACGCATGAGCGAGTTGCACCGGAGTGGCCGGCGCTGCGGCGAGCAGCGCGTCCGTGCCAAGAATGACGATAGGCACGGGCGGCGCAATTGTAGACTGGATCGTCGTGGAGTTTGCCACTGCCAGATTCACGAACGCCAATTGTGGGAGAAAGCGGCGGACACCGGCGCAACCTACCGCGAACAATGTGGCATTCACCGGAACAAAACGCGACTCTGCAGGGGAATGACCGCCCGGCCCGGACATTGCAACCGATCACCGAACGTCGCAAAGCAGTGAGGCCTTTGTGCAACTCGAGATCGGCACCGGTTCGTCGCGTCTGAGCGAAGTAGACCAGGGCATTCTGACGAAGTATGCCGCGCGGGCAGCGTGGCCGGCGGGGTTCTCCGTCTACCAACGGGGGTCGAACGCGGACGGCGTGTTCATCGTCACGTCGGGTCACGTGGTTCTTCGGAGCCGGGCGAAGGCGGGCCGCAGCTTTGTGCCATGGATCGCTGTGCCGGGCGAGACATTCGGCTCCGAAGGACTCGCGCTCGACGCACATTACGCGACCGACGCGCGCGTGGAGGAGGAGACCAGCACGCTCTTCCTTGATTCGACTCGCTTTCGCGCGTTCGTACGCGAACAGCCGCAGCATTCGCTTACGCTCATCAATCAACTCATGGCCGAGCGAGGCGCCTTGCTCGATCGGCTGCGCGAGCTCACGACGCTGAGCGTCGAGCAAAGACTGGTCGTCACGCTGGTCCGTCTCGCGAACAACCGCACGTTCACCGACACGGATGGCCGCGTTAGTCTCTGTCCGTCGAGATATCGGTTGTTGTGCGAGCTGGTCGGTGCTACGAGAGAATCAGTATCGCTGGTCTTTGCGCGACTGACCGGCGAGGGGATCGTCGAACGACAGGGAACGTCGATGGTCGTAACCTCGGCGTCGGATCTCATCGCCCGTCTCGATTCAGCAGGGTCCGATATCGAGACTCCGCTCATGACGATGACCGACCGCGCAGAGCAAACGATTCAATAGGTTCGCTCGGTGCTGGTCGCCGGACCATGACCAATCAACGCATGTATATTTTGGGCGCCAACACCTTCGCCCAAACCATGTCCGCGCCCCCGTTCCGCGATTCGCTCCACCCAGACTCGGCCGGCAACGCAACCGTGCCTGTCGAACCTGACGAGGCCAAACGGTACGCGCGACAGATGCGCCTGCCGCAACTAGGCGCTGCGGGTCAGTCGCGACTGAAGAATGCGAGTATTCTCATCGTCGGCGCCGGCGGACTTGGATCGCCGGCGGCGATGTATCTCGCCGCCGCCGGCGTGGGCCACATCGGGATCGCCGATGACGACGCCGTCGATCTGACGAATCTCCATCGGCAGTTGCTGCATACGACCGCCGACGTCGGCCGACCAAAAACCGACTCCGCTCGGGAAACGATCGCCGGCATCAACCCGCATGTGCGTGTGTCGGCGATCAGCGAGCGGATCACAGCGGGCAACGCGCTCGAGCTCGTGAGCGGGTACGACGTCGTGATCGACGGAACCGACAATTTTCCGACGCGGTACCTCCTCAACGACGCGTGTGTGATCGTTGGAAAACCGCTCGTGTACGGAAGCGTAGACCGCTTCGACGGCCAGGTGTCCGTGTTTTCGACGAGCGATGGGCCGTGCTATCGTTGTCTCTTTCCGTCGCCACCGGCTCCCGGCACCGTTCAGAATTGCGCCGACGCTGGAGTCCTGGGCGTTCTTCCGGGTTTGATCGGAATACTTCAGGCGACGGAGGCGCTGAAACTGCTTCTCGGGTTGGGCGATTCACTTGCTGGTCGACTCTTGCTGGTCGATACGCTGCATATGCGGTTTCGCTCCATCGCGATTGAACGCGATCCGGAATGTCCCGTCTGCGGCACACGAGAGCTGTGCGCGCTGATCGACTATGAGGGGTTCTGCGCGCAAGCGGGCAACGACGTGGAGGACGACGATATGGTGATGGCCGGCACGATCGTTCCGACCGACCTTTCCAATTCTCTCAATACCGGCGAGTCGGTGGTGCTGATCGACGTTCGAGAGCCGGACGAGTGGGCGATCGGCCGAATTCCCTCGGCGCGACTCATGCCGCTCGGCACCATGCCGGAGGCGGCTGACGCTCTGGATCGCGCTGCCGACATCGTGGTGTATTGCCATCACGGATCTCGGAGCCACGCGGCGGCGCACATGCTCGTGGAAGCGGGATTCACGCACGTGCGGAATCTCGTGGGTGGGATCGATCGGTGGAGCAGAGAGGTCGACCCGCGTGTTCCGCGGTACTGAGCGCCCCCCACGCGCATGACGACGACGATTCTCCTCATCGCCGGCGCCGTTGTCGCGGGCGCGGCGTTTCGCGCGTTGTACGCCGGAGCGCTGATTAGAGAATCAGCACGAAAGCGGCGCCTTGGCCCGGACGGTGTCGTCATTGGCGGAGAGACGTTTGTGCTGTCACGTCCCGGCGCGCCGGCATTGCTCCTCATTCACGGCGCCGGCGACACGCCGCAGACGGTGCGGTACCTCGGCGAGGCGCTGCACGCCAACGGATTCCATATCGAGGCACCGCTGCTTCCAGGCCACGGACGCAGCATTCAAGATTTTGCCCACTTCGACGCCGACGATCTGACGAACGCTGTGGTGGCGGCCTACGAGAGTCTTCGGTCGCGCCATGAGTGGACGGCGGTGATCGGTCTGTCGATGGGTGGGGCGCTCGCCGTGCAGCTCGCGGCGACGCACCATGAGCTGCCCGCGCTCGGGCTCGTGGCGCCGTATCTGGGCATGCACGAGGAGATCGCGCGCGCGACTGCCACCGCCCGCGTGTGGGGACTTCTGTTTCCGTTCGTGAAGTCGGGAGAGGGAGTTTCCGTTCGCGATCCGGAGGAACGAAAAAAGAATCTCGCGTATGGTGTGTTTACACCCGCTGCGCTGCGCGCGCTACGCGACACCATGCGGCGCGCGGTGGCCGCGCTACCGCAAGTTGTCGCGCCCACACTTGTAATTCAATCGCGCGACGACAACCGCATCAGCGTTGCCGACGCGGAGCGCGCATTCGCTTTACTCGGCGCGCGAGACAAGCGTTTCGAATGGACTACCGGAGCCGCGCACGTGATCACGGTCGACTACGGGCGCGATCACGTGTTCGCGTTGCTCATTGCCTTCATGCGAGCGCGCGCCCCGGCCGGCGCGTGAACGCCTGCGTCAGCCCGTGACGCGCTCGACGATTGCCTCGCTCATCTCCTTCAGCGATTCCACGCCCTCCGTGACGGCCGTCGTCGCCTGCTGAGCGACTTCCTGCGCGACGCGCGTGACGCGGTTGATGGCATTCGTCGCTGCCTTTTTCGCGGCGGCTGGAGCAGAAACTTTCTTCGCGACTTTCTTCACTGCCTTCTTCACCGGCTTTGTGGCGGCGGCAACGCGTCGCAGAATGATTTTGTTCGCGGTCTTCTTCGCCGGTGTCTTCTTGGCGGCGGATTTTTTCGCTGGGCCGCGCTTGGCAACTCTCTTCTTCAGGACACCGCGGCGCAGCGCTGACGCTTTCTTTGCCGGTGCCTTTTTCGACGCAGACTTCTTACCAGACTTCTTGCCGCGAGTCGCCATGAGACTTCTCCTCAGAGTCGGTGGTGAACGTCACCTTGGAGCATAGCGAGGTCTCGACACGCGGGTAAGAGACTCCATCGCTCCCTGTTATCGAATTGTGGTCACGGCCACGGACGCTTTTTCGAATATGGCCGCCCGAACGTCGCGATCAGCGCGTCGGTCGCGTCCTCTTCCCGAACGATCACATCGATCCGATCGCCGAGCGGAAGGAGCGTGGAGTAGTCGCGGTACCGCGCGTAGCCATGACAGAAGCACCACGGACCGGGCCGAGTCAGATCTCCGAGCCAAATGTCGGGGAGGCCTATCCACGTAAATGCGTAGAAGAGGTTCAACTTTTTGAACGCCGGGAGATCGCTCTCCACGACGCTGTGCGGGAGCGAGCCGTGTTTGCCCCACTGCACGTCGATGGCGACCTGGCCGTGGCCGCGCCCAGTCAGTGTGCAGGATTGTGCCGGGCCAGTGCGTCCAGATGTCGGTAGGCGCACGCGTGGAGTTGTACCCGACCCGCAAGGGCCTCTTCGTCGGTCGGCACGGTGAAGGCGATCCGGGAGCCGTGGACGTCGTCCTGCCGCAGCATGTGGTACGCGATGATGCGCCGAGTCGGATGGACGACGGCGACAACGCGTTCGAGGGGGAACCATTCGTCACGCTGCACGTATAAAAGGAGAGCAAGCTCGCGCGCGAGCCGCGTGGAGCTGTCCTCCCGACTGAGAGCTCCACGAATGAAGCTCGGTCTCGGCGGGATGTTCGCGTGAGGTCCACACGCGGTCGACAGAACGCTGGCGAACGCGACATTATGAGTATAGATCTGCGTGACAAATCGCTGCGCTGGATAGTCTTAGAGTATTAGAGGGTTATCTTTTTTCGGGCGCAAGAGCGCCGTCAAATCGGGTCGTTTTGCTGTTGAGGGAGGTTTATATGCGTAAGCCAAGGCCGTCTACTTACAATCCAGCGCAGGCGCTGAATTTGATTGCGCACGACCGGACCGGTACGCCACTCACCTGTCCGTCGTGTTCCGGGCCCATCGAACGAACTCCCACGGAAGTTCCGCCGCCTCCTCGATCCCACGTGACACTTCGTTGTCGCGAGTGCGGTCGCATGGCGCGCTACATCGCGGGTGCCGCTTAAGCCCGCTGTCGTCCGCTCGCAGAGTCCTACGGCGATGATCTCGCTGTTTCTGGCTTGAACCGAGTGCACAAAACTTGCCTTGCTAGTGAAGCACGCGGGATCGTCGAAAATCTTGACGTGACCCGTGAATCGAGATCGGATCTGGTTTGGCTGGCACGTTTCACAGCCGCCGCGCAGGATCTCGAATCTGGGCTTCCTTGCACGAGGTACGTTCAAATGGCTCGTATTTCCGGCACCGTGAAGTGGTTCAACGACGCGAAGGGTTACGGCTTCCTCTCTCACGAGGGTGGGCCGGACGTGTTCGTCCACTTCAGCGCGATCCAAGGCAACGGATTCAAGTCCCTCGCCGAGGGCGATCGCGTGGAGTTCGAGATCGTTCAGGGGCAAAAAGGACCGCAGGCGGCTGAGGTGACGAAGAGTTGATCCGGCAATCTGCGGTGTATCGCCGCGAGCTTCCTGGGGGCGGCTACGTGGCTATCGAGGTGGATCGCGAGCGAGAGCTCGCGCGCTCCCGCGTGTCGGTTGAACGACACGCCGTGCACGACCGCCGCGATGGCCGCGTACCCGTCGTCATTGCCGAGATAGACTGCGACGACCGGTCGCCGGAATTCGGAAGTCTGTTTCGGTTGGCGACCGACAACGCCGCGATCGCGCGCGAGCTTCTGAAACTCGACGGTCCGCAATTCGAGCGAGCGCTTCCGCGGGCGCCACACGCGGACTGAAGCGAGCTCGCCGCGATTTTAGAGTGTGTTAATCAATCGCTAGACCAACAGATCGAACCGAACTCCTCGACGCGGACGCTTTCGTCGACGTGGCGCATATCGAAACAGCTGCGCCGGCCGCCCTCGCCCCTCACTGCGCCATTCATCCGTTGCTTCTACGAGTGACGCCGCATGCAGCGAACGGCGAAAACTCGCTTTATGAAGACGACGCCCCAACAACATCTCATACACGGTCTGCAGCTCGCTGAGCGTGAAGGCCGGCGGCAACAGCCGAAACGCGATCGGCGAATCGTCCACGCGCGCTCGCATCGCGGCGAGGGCGCCGTTCACTCCGTCGCGCTGGCGCGCTTCCAATTGCGGCAACTCGACGAGTGTGGCCCACATCGCGCCTTGATGCATCGCCCCATCGGCGACGGGCACCAGTCCGAAGTATGTGATCGCAAGATCGACGGAATCCGCGCCCGCATTTGCCGCGGCGCGAGCGCCTGCCTGTTCGATCAACGTGGGATCGACCTCGAGCGCTGTGCCCGCAGCGCGGGTCGCCGCTGCATCGGGTGATTCGTCGCGACGCAGAATGACGGACGGCAACGCCCATCGCTCCCGCGGACGACGACGCGGATCATTGACGGGCAGCAATAGCACGGCAAGCTCGCTGCCGCGCGACGTGAACAGCGCAACGTCGACGGCGACCGTTATGCCGCGGGTGGAAGCGCGTGCGGAAGAAGAGCGTTCAGACATCGCACGCGAATTAGTAGCTAATTGTCAATAATGTCAAGACCGCGACGTTCAGCGAAAATCAACCACGGTTTTCGCGAACGATTCGCGAACTCCCGCGACGCGATTTTACGGAGTCGGGCCGCGTCCCGCCATCAATCGACCGATTCCCGCACCGAATTGCAACAGCGGAGGAATGCTGATCGGAAGACGTCCCGTGATCGGAGCGCCACCGATCAGAGCGCGCGCCGCTGCCGCCTGCGACACCGGAAATCCACCCCAAGCCACGAGATAGGTCGAGACAGCCGGAATCTGCTGCAACAGATACGGATTTCCGAATGCCACCAGAATCGTCCTTGGATGTCGCTGAACCAAACCGCGCATGAATTGCACGACCGCATCCGGCGCGCTGGCGTTCGAAATGTTCGTCCCAGTGCTGAGATACGATCCCAACACCACGACATCCACCGAATCGGCAAGCGACGTAAGACGCGCAAACGTCTGACTCGGATCGTCGGGCGCCACGGTCTCAGTGCGCAGCGCCGAGGTGCCGCGACGCAAATCCGCGTTGAAAGTCGCGCCCGCAGGAAGATCAGTCCGTGTCGCGATGGTGATCGACAACACGCGTGGTCCTGCGGATGCGACGCGTGCTAGCGGAGCCAGATTCAGCGAATCCTTCGCGAGCGTGATCGACTTCTGCGCTGCCATCGACGCAACCGCCAAATGCGACGTGTCGCCCACTATCGCTCGAACACTGTCGAGGCTCACCAACCTGGTTCGCACGAGCCCGAGACGCTGTTTCATCGCCAACACTCGCCGCACCGACGAATCGACACGTGCCTGTGTGAAGCGTCCCTCGCGCACGCCTGCGACAACCGCATCAATCGATGCCGGCACGTCGCTCGGCATCAACAAGATGTCGGCGCCCGCCGCGATCGCGAGCTTGCACGCCTCGGCGATGCTGAGCGCGTTGTTGATCGACATCCCATAGTTACCGACGGTCGCGCCGGCCGACGGAGTCGCAGGCGCACCTACGCGCGCGAGGACGCCGTTCATGTCCATCGCATCGGTGATGAGCAGCCCCCCAAAGCCGAGCTCATGCCGAAGCAGTTTCGTCATGATCGCCGGATTCAACGTTGCCGGCACCGACGCGGTGTCGAGCGCCGGGATGATGCCGTGAAACGTCATCATGCCTTGCAGGCCCGATGCAATCGCGCGGCGGAACGGCACCAGCTCCACAGAGTCGAGACGCGCGCGGCTCGCGTGGATCGTCGGAACCGTGAGATGAGAATTCTCATCGGTGTCGCCGTGTCCCGGGAAGTGTTTGCCGGTGGCGACCATGCCGTGCTCCTGCAGTCCGTGGATCAGCGCGGCGCCCATGTCGGCGACGAGATGCGGATCTTCGCCAAACGACCGTGTTCCGATTACCGGATTTGCGGAATTGTTGTTGACGTCGAGCACAGGCGCAAACGCGATGTGCACGCCGAGCGCGCGTCCTTCGAGCGCGGTGATGCGCCCCTGCTGGTAGGCGAGCGCCGTATCTCGCGTAGCGCCGAGGCCCATCTGTGGCGGAAACATCGTGCCGCCGCCGAGGTAGATATTGTTCGGCAGGAAGTAGCCGCCGCGCTGGCGAAAAGCCACTCCAGTCTCATAGTCGGCGCCGAGAAGCAACGGCAGGCTGCTGAGCCGCTGCATCGCGTTGATCTTCTCGGCGGTCTCGATCGGCGATCCGATCGACATGATGAAGCCGCCCACGTGTTCGAGCGTTATGAGATCGCTAACGCGAATCCACGCTGCGCTCGACGTCGGCGTATAGTCGCCAAAGAGCTGCGGCCACACGAGCTGCGCAGCCTTGTCTCGCGGCGACAAGGTGGCGAGAACGGAGTCCGCCCACGTCCCGCCTGATCGTTGCGGAACGGCGGACGCTGTCGGTGCGCCAGCCGGCGTTACGCACGCGGCGGCGACGAGGCAGGCGGCAACGGCGTGCGCTGTTCGCGAGAAGCCTCGTTCGCGCGGGGCTACCACTCGATCGTTCCCTTCTTGGTCGTATCCACGTCCTCGGCCGCGCCGGACTTGAAGAAGAACGCCTGCATGTTCTGCTTGAGGAAACTTCGTGCCTGCGGGTCCATCACGTTCAGGCCGTAGTGGTTAATGAGCATTGTCTGCTGCTTGAGCCAGAGGCCCCAGCAATCCTGGCAGATCTCTTTGACGATTCGGGCGCCAATTTCGCCGGGAAACGGCGGGCGTTCAAATCCAGGTCTGGTTTGTCCGCAACGCGTGCACGTGATCTCCATGGAGGCTCCGAGGGTCGATCTGAAAACTAGCACAGGCCAACTGGCGGGTGCCGGTTGGCCTGCTGATCCTGTTTGATCCTGTTTGATCCTGTTTGATCCTGTTTGGAAAGCTCGCGGCGCTACGTCGTGCGCCAGCGAGGCAGTGCGTTACCGGTCGCGGGCGTATTCGACTTTGGCGAGCCCGAGCACGCGAAGCATTTGGATATACATCCAGCCTACATCGAACTCGAACCAGCGGGCGGCAAAGCGCGCGGACTTCGGGTCGGCGTGGTGGTTGTTGTGAAGCTCCTCGCCGCCGAGCCAAATGGCGATCGGCGTGATGTTGCGGCTCTCGTCCTTCACTTCGTAGTTGCGGTAGCCGAGCGCGTGACCGACGCCGTTGATGATGCCGGCGGCCCAGAACGGAATCCACATCATCTGCGCGGCCCAGACGACCGGACCGACGAAGAAACCGAACAGATAAGTGTCGATCGCAAACATGAGCGTAAGCCCCAGCCAGTTAATGCGGCTGAAGACGTTGCGCTCGAGCCAATCGGTGGGAGTGCCCTTGCCGTACTTCTCGAGGAGGCCCGGTTGGCGAATGGCCGCGCGATAATAAAACGCGCCCTTGAAGACGATGTTGCGGAGGCCTTCGACGAGGGGGCTGTGCGGATCACCCTCGCGATCGGCGAACGCGTGATGCTTGCGGTGACACGCGACCCATTCCTTGGTCACGATCGCCGTTGTGAGCCAGAGCCAAATGCGCATGGGCAGCGCGGCGATGTAATGCAGGCGCACGCCGCGATGGGTCTGGGCGCGGTGGAGGAAAAGCGTAACGCAGACGTTCGTCAGATGCCCTGCAACGACGACGAACAGGATGGGCATCCACCAGCGAGAGGCCCAAACACCAAATCCTGGCATTGCGTAACTCCGCAAACAGAAGGGAGGGAAAAGATCAAGCAGAGGTAGAAATCTAATCGTCGGCCTGACCTGCTGCTACATAGACGATTCGCCTACACAGAGGACACTGCGGTCGAGTCCACTAACCGGTTGCAACGTTGGCGCCCGTAGCGGGTGTCGAACGGTGGGAAATACGCCGAACTACTAAGGCTTTTTCGGACCCTGCACGGCGGACGGAACTGCCGCTGCCGCTGCCGTAGACGGCCCAGGAGGGTCTCCCGGAGGCGCGCTGCCCCATGTGTCGTTGGCGGTGTTCCAATCTGGCACGTTCGGATCGGGCCACAGACGAACGCCGGTGACGGTGGTTCGCACCGGAATGGATGCGGTATAGCGATCGGTGTGGGTCCAAATCTCGACGGGCAGGCGAACGTCCTGCGTGGTGCCGTCGAGCAACTTGAACCGCATCGTCACCGGGAACGGAATGCTCGCGACGCGTCGAAGCTGCACTTCGGCGACGAGACGGCCGCTCGTCTGACGCATGGTCACACCGTCGACCGCGATGTCGAGCACACCCGTCCCATAGAAGAATGCATCCCAGAACCACGACAGATCGTCGCCAGAGACGTTCTCGATCGTGCGAAAGAAGTCGCCCGGCGTCGGATGTTTGAATGACCAGCGCCGCACGTACTCTTTCATCGCGCGGTCCATCACGTCGCGCCCGATTACGTTGTCGCGAAGCGTCAGGAGCACCGCGCCTGGCTTGCGGTACCCAATCGCGCCGAGTCCTTCGGGCGCGATGCGGTCGGGCGGCGTCATGAGGGGCGACTGCGTTCCGTCGTTCACCGACTGGCGCCAATTCGCGAAGTAATCGGGAAACGCGTTGGTGCCCGGCACGCGCTTCTCGTTGGAGAACGCGTTTTGGTACGTGTTGATGCCTTCATCCATCCACGCATACCGACGTTCGTTCGATCCCACGATCATCGGAAACCACTCGTGGCCCTGCTCGTGATCGATCGTGTTGAAAATCGACGTGGGGTCGGCAGTGCCGTAGTGCACCATCACGAACATCGGATACTCCATTCCGGCCACGGGACCCGCGACTGACGTCGCCTGCGGGTACGGGTAGTGGCTCCAGAGCTCCGAGTAGGTGCGAATGGACCACTGCGTCTGCTCGGCCGCCGCTTCCCACGCCTTGCCGGCTTTAGGAAACTCGTAATATGCCTGGGTCAGCACGCCGTCCCAGCTCGTTGCGTCCCACCGGAAATCCGGCGCGGCGGCCCACGCGACGTCGCGCACGCGTTCGGCGCGAAAACGCCAAGTCTTCGTTCCGGACATCAACTTCGTTCGCGCGGCGGCGGCTTCGTCGAGGGTGATGACCTGCACCACACTCGCGGAGTGCGCCGCGCGGTCGAGGCGCTCCATCTGCGCCGATGTCAGTACTTCCGCGCGATTCTGCAGCGTGCCACTGCCAGAAACGACGTACCCCGCCGGAACCGTGACGCTGTAATCGATGTCGCCGTATTCGAGGTAGAACTCACCCTGACCGAGGTACGGATCGGTGTTCCAGCCGCGCACATCGTCGTACACCACCATGCGCGGGTACCATTGAGCAATCTCATATAGAGAGCTATCGCGACCCATGCGGTCGGACCCGTGTTCCGGCACCTTGAACGAGTATTGCATGCCGATGGTGATCGAGCCGCCGCGCGGCAGCAACGGCGCGTCAAGATCGATGCGCATCATCGTGTCGTCGACCTTCGGGGTCGCACCGCGGCCGTTCACCTGGAGCCCGGTGATGTCGTACCCGCCTTGAAACCCGCCGACTCCCCAGCGCGAGTCCGCCGGGAACATCGCCGAGCCCTTGCTGCCGATGCGGTAGAGATTCTGATCGAGCTGCAACCACACGAATCGAAGCGTGTCGGGCGAGTTGTTCGTGTAGCGAATGCTGACGGAGCCGCGAATATTGTGAACGCTCGTATCGAGCGTTGCGGCAATGGTGTAGTCGGCCCGTTGCTGCCAGTAGTCGGATCCCGGCGCTCCACTCGACGCGCGAAAGGAATTCGGCCCGGGCAAATCCATGTGATCGATGCGATGGAACCGGTCGTCCTCGACGGTCACCACCGGCCGAACAACCGTGGCTTCGACGGGAGGGGCCATCTGGGGCGTGAAATCGATCCGAATCGGCGTCATGACCTGCGGACCGCGGCCGATGCACGCGGTGAGGCACCCGATCAGCGAAACAACCAGCAAGCGTCGCACGGATTCGCCGTCCTAGAGTCAGTAGGTTCCAGATGGGGTTGCCATCTCACTGCGTGCACACGTTCAGCGTGTCGCTAAAACGCGCCGCTGTCAACACTAGACACCCAACCTCCCTCCAACACCGATCTACTGCACGATGACTACCAAAGCTGTGCCAGCGTCGTCCCCACAACCACGCGACGGCGGAAAGTCGCGCGCGACCGACGAGGGAACCCAGCGATTCGCCTCGCGATTCACCGGAACGTTCGCTTCGGATTTCTTTCGCAATACCGCACTTGGCATTACAACGTCCTCAATCGGGCTCGGCACATACCTAGGCGAGAGCACCTCGGAGGACGACGACGCCTACGCGGAGGCCATCGCGCACGCAGCTCGATCCGGCATCAACGTGCTCGACACCGCCATCAACTATCGCGGACAACGGTCGGAGCGGTCGATCTGCGTCGGGCTCAGGGACGTGTTCGCGACGGGACATGCATCGCGGGACGAAATCGTCGTCTGCACCAAAGGCGGCTACATCCCGCTCGGCGACACGCCTCCGGCGACCCGCGCGGAATACCAAGCGTACGTGCAGCGTGAATTCCTCGATCAGCAAATTCTGACGCGCGATGAAATCGTCTCCGGAGGCCATAGCTTGGCGCCGCGATTTCTTCGCTACTGTATCGCAAAAAGCCGGCAGAACATCGGTCTCCGCACGATCGACCTGTACTATCTCCACAATCCTGAGCAGCAACTCGCGAGCGTGACGATCGACGAGCTTCGCGCCCGACTTCGCTCGGCGTTCATGGTCTTCGAAGAAGCCGTTTCTCGCGGCGAGATTGGGGCCTATGGCTGCGCGACCTGGGAGGGACTGCGCGTGCCACCGAGTGCGAAAAGCCACGTTGGATTGGTCGACATGGTCACGGCTGCCCGCGAAGTGGCCGGCGACGCGCATCATTTTCGCGCAGTCCAGCTGCCGATCAATCTCGCGATGCCTGAAGCAGTTCGCGCCGCAACGCAGCCGCTGAACGGAGCACTGGTGCCACTGCTTCAGGCGGCCGACGCACTCGGCATTTCCGTCTTTGCGAGCGCGTCGCTCATGCAGGCGCAACTGTCCCGCGGGTTACCGGACGCTGTGCGCGACGCATTCCCCGGCTGTACCACCGACGCGCAGCGCGCCATCGCATTCATCCGAAGTCTGCCCGTCGCGTCGGCGCTCGTGGGCATGAAAAAGGTCGCGCACGTCGACGAAAATCTGGCGAGTGCGCGACCCTGACGCTGCTGAGCGTTCTCTAAACTCCCTCTAAATCAGGGCTTCCAGTCGGCAATGAAAAGATTCAAATCGCCTGGCTTCGACGCGCGCCCCGACGCCCAGACGAGCTTCTTGCCGTCGGGGCTGAACATCGGAAAGCCGTCGAACTCCGGATCGGTCGTCACCTGCTCCATGCCCGAACCGTCGGGGTTGATCAGGTAGAGATCGAAGTTGCGGCTTTTCGGATTCTTGTAATTCGACGAGAAGATGATCTTCTTGTCGCCGGGCGTGAAGAAGGGGGCAAAGTTGGCGCCGCCGAGTGTCGTGATCTGATGCTGGTTGGTGCCGTCGGCGTTCATGACCCAGATCTCCATGCGATTCGGGCGAACGAGACGCTGTTTGAGCAGCGCCTGGTAGTTGGTCAACGCGGTGTCAGTCGGATGCCATGCGCGATAGACGATCTTCTTTCCATCGTGCGAGAAGAAGGCTCCGCCGTCGTACCCCGGCTGAAAGGTGAGCTGCTTCATGCCGGTGCCGTCGATCTTCATCGTGTACAGATCGAGGTCTCCGCCCTTGAGGGACGTAAACACCATCGTCTGACCGTCGGGCGACAGCGTTCCCTCCGCCGTGTAGACGCCGTAGTTGGTGAGGCGCTTGAGACCCGACCCATCGGGATTCGCGGTGTAGATGTCGTACGGATCGAGGCCCCATACATATCCCTTCGACGGATCCGGCTTGGGCGGGCACGCCGTGTCGGCAGCGTGCGTCGAACCGAAGAAAATTTTCTTGTCGCTGTCGTAGAAATAGCCGCACGTCGTCTTGCCGCCGCCGGTCGACACACGTTTCACGTTCGAGCCGTCGACGTTCATGACGAACTGCTGGTCGCAGGTGCGACCGCTGCGGGTCGACTGGAAAATGAGACGCTTTCCGTCGTGGCTGAAATATGCCTCAGCGTTTTCGCCGCCGAATGTGAGCTTTTTGATGTTGCCGAAATGATTCTCGCCCGGTTCAGCCTTCGGGGAGCCCGGCTGTTGCGAGGAGGCACCTACGAGAGCCGCCACGAGAGTACTCGTGGCGACGACCGCTGTGAAGAGTTTCATTCGAGAAGTCTTATGGTTTCTTGGCGGTGGGCTTTGCCGGAACGGCACTGAGCGTTTCGCCGGCCATCGTGAACAGGTCGCGCTGCGACGTCGCCTTCGTCAGAAGGTCGATGGCTTTGCGAAGCGGCGCATCGTAGGCGAGATCGCGACGCTTGGCGGTCGAATCACCGGACTGATAATGCGCGACGCGCTGCTCAATCGCGCGGTTCACATAGCGGCTCGCCGCGTCGTACTGCTTGCGATCCGTGACAACGTTCTTGGCTTGGAGGCGATTATAGAACTCGTTCACCCACGCCGGCTGCACGGTGAAGTTCGGACCGGCCGTCTTGCCCAGTTCCGTGGCGTAGTCGGCGAGCACCGTGAAGAAGTCCTGGCCCTTCGGCGCGATCGAGCGCGCAAACTGCTGCTCGGGCGTGGTAAGCGTGTCGTCCTGCACGATCACGTCGGGCGTGATTCCGCCGCCGCCGTATACCACGCGGCCGCCGTCGGACTTGAACGCAGGGCGCGTCTTTTTCGTCGTGTTCGTTTCGTTCGTGTCCGGTGTCTCTTCAACGAACTGTCCGTTCACGAACTTGCGCGGACGCTGAATCGAACGGCCGCTCGGCGTGAACCATTTGCCAGTCGTGATCTTGAGGGCATAGCCGCCGTCGAGCTTGTAGACGCTTTGCACCAAGCCTTTGCCGTAGCTCGTCTGTCCAACGACGAGCGCGCGGTCATGGTCCTGAAGAGCGCCAGTAACGATTTCGGACGCCGACGCGCTGCGCTCGTCGGTGAGAATGACGAGCGGAATGCTCGGCGCGATCGGCGCGTTGGAAGCGACGTCGACCTCAGCCGGACCTTCGCGGCCTTTGACGGCGGCGATCTGCTGGCCCTGCTGCATGAACATGTTCGCGATGTCGCGGCTCTCGGTGACGATGCCACCAGGATCGCCGCGGAGGTCGAGAATGATACCCTTGGCGCCTTCGGCTTGGAAATGCTTCAAGGCCGCGCTGACGTTGTCCGCGGCGTTCTCGTTGAACTGAATCAACGGGATGTATCCGATCTTGCCGGCGAGAGAGAGCGTGTACGGAACGGCCGGGATGTGAACGATGGCGCGCGTGAACGTGCCGACGATCGGCGTCATGACGCCGGGACGACGGAATGTCACGGTCACTTTCGTGCCGGGCGTGCCTGTTAGAGAATCAGAAACCTGCGTGATATTCCAACCCGTCGTCGTCGAATTTTCGACCTTCGCGATGCGATCGCCTTCGCGAACGCCGCCGCCTTCAGCCGGCGTGTTCGGATAGACCGTCGCGATGATGATTTCGTGCGTGGTCGGATCTTCCTGAATCAACATGCCAAGGCCGCCGTAACGACCGTTGGTGCGACTGTCGAATTGCTTGAGGTCTTTCGGGGTGAGAAGCTCGCTGTACGGATCGTTCAGCTCGCGCACGAGTCCGTGGGCAGCCTTCTCGTAGACGTCGGAGATGGGAATGGTGTCGACATAGCGGTCGCCGACGAGCGACATCACTTGCTCGAGAAGCTCCGCGCCGCCGCGTTGACCGCGCGACTGGAGAATCCATCCTCCGGCGACGACCGGTACGAGAAGCGCGCCGATCAGCGCGATTTTACGAGTGCGTGGCATTCGATTTGTCCAGCGTAGTGTTTGAATGAGAACGATAACCCCGAACGGACGTGACCGGCCAACTCCTGTCTAATCCTTACGCCGGATCGGTCGGTTCTCGTTGAGAAAGAGTGTCGCCGCCGTGGTGCGCCCACAGGCGTTTCCACGAAAGGACGACCCCCGACCGGAACCGCTTCTTTGTGAGGCGGAATCCGTTAGGAGAGATCGCGACGGTGTACAGCTCGCCGTCGATCTCGATTTCGCGCCGGATGGTTTTCTCGAGCCTGGTAGCCATGGGGTGTGCTGGTTGTACACTGCCGGCGAGGCACTGTTCGACGGCTCATCACTTCCCCCCAAGCACGTAGTCCACAAACCACTCCCGCTGCTGTTGACGAACCAGTGCCTCCCGAATCACGCCGGTGTCCTTGAGCATTTCGTGGGCCGGTTCCAGCACGCGCAGCAGATGCGACGGATATCGTTGTGCCAGCGGGAGTTGCTCGCGCAAACGGTCGAGGGAAACGCGCCAGGCAAGCGTCCCGTCCGCTCGCGCGACCTCGATCAATCGGTAGAGCCGCCGCGCGACCGGGGAGGGGAGCGCCACGTAGCGGGACAGGTTGAGACCGACGGTGTGCCGGTTCGCGATATTCTGCCGCACGAGCGCCGACAGCACCACGCGAGCTTCCCCCGGTTCGCCGGTCGCGACCGTGCCAAAGAGTTGAAGCTGGTCGCGCTCCTGAAGGCGCCGGCGCTCGATCGACACGGATGACAGAAGCGTAAACGAGCAATCCACCAAGCCGGCTTGCCCACTGTCGAAATAGCTTCGCTCCGATTGAAGCGTTGTGCGTTCGAGTCGCGCGAGCGCACCGCGAAGCTGCAGGTACGTCCGGCCGTCGACATGCCGGTCCATCGAGCGAAGAAACGAGTGGAGCGTAAAGGAGACCGCACCGTCGGCAGGTTCGCCGGCCTCGTGAAAGCGGCGCATGAGTTCGACGTACACGTCCTGGTCGAGCGTGCCCGGCAGTCGCTCGTTCGGCGCGGCGAAAACGCGCCACCGGCCCCCGTCGTCCGTCGTGTAGTCGATGGCCGGGTCGTCGGTCGTGTCGCTCAGCCGAAAGACCGGAAGCTCCTCGAGCGACCGGTCGAGCAGAACGATTCGCTGCGCGGGGCGACGCTTCCCGACAGCGCTCATTTCAGCGGCAGGAGCTCACCCGAGACAGCGCTCGCGTCCTCCGAGCAGAGAAACACTACGGCGCTCGCCACCTGCTCGCGCTCGATGTAGCGAGCGTCGTCACCCATCGCGGCGACGTTCGCGGCGGTGCGAATCGTGCTCGGCGCGACAGCATTTGCGCGCACCCCGTTCGCGCGCTCTTCCGACGCAATCGATCGCATCAGCGTCGCGACGCCCGTTTTCGCGACGGCGTATGCCGACCGATTCGACCCCGTCAACCCGGGCAGCGCGGCTTCCGAGGCGAAGAACACAATCGACCCGCGCCCCGCGCGAAGCAGCGGCAAGAATGCGCGCGCGGTGAGAAAGGCGGTCGAGAGATTGATCGCGATCTGCTTATTCCAAACCTCTAAATTGCTCTCGCCGACGGGACCGCTCATCGCGAAGCCGCCCGCCATGTGGACCAGCGCGTACACGGCATCGCCGTGGTTCCGCTTGATTTCGTCTGCCAGCGAGGAAACGGAGCCGGAATCGGTGAGGTCGCACGCATAGCCTCGAGCGGAGCGGCCAGCGGCAACAATGGCCGCGGCGCGGGCCTCGACTTTCGACGCGGTGCGATCGACCAACACCAGGGATGCACCGCGGGACGCGAACGCCGCGGCGACCGTTTCACCTACCTGACCTTCGCCGCCGACACCCGTCAAGACGACCGTTTTGTCAGTAAACATGAGAATTCGTTTCTCGGTAGGGGGAACGCACTCTACCCGCGACTGCCGTTCCGCGGTCGCGAAACGTCCTCAACGATGGCAGAACAAACGTCCGGAGACCAGAACCGGACTGGGCGTGGCACGGACCGTGTTATGCGAACGGGCATGCGCCGTCTCAAAAACGTCCTACTCGCCATTCTCGGTTTCTTCGTTCTGGCGCTTGCCCTCGTCGGAGCACTCACGGTGACGCGCGGCACGCCGGTGTCCCAGGTGGTGACGCTCTCCGACTCCGGGCCGCCGGCGATTCAGGACTCCTTGTTCGAACGGACGTTCGAGCTATTTACGGGCACGCACATCTTTTCGGGCAATACGGTCGAACAGGCGCTGAACGGCATCGGCACGTACCCCAAGCTGTGGAAAGATCTGCGTAGCGCGCAGCGCTCGATCACGGTCCAGATGTACTACTCGATGCCGGGCGCGGTCGCCGATACGATGGCGACGATTCTCGAAGAACGGGCGCGCGCCAAGGTTCGGGTTCTCCTGATCATCGACGCGTTTGGGTCGCAACACATGTCGCGCGCCTGGGTGAAATCGATGCGCGACGCCGGCGTCGAAGTCGCGCGCTTTCGCGAATTGCGCTGGCTCACGATTCACGACGCGGGCGACCGCTCCCACGTCAGAGTGGTGGTGGTCGACGGGCGCATCGGGTACACCGGCGGTTTTGGCCTCGCCGACTACTGGCTGGGCGACGGACACCACAACAATCAGTGGCGAGAATCGAACGTGCGCTTCGAGGGCCCGGCGGTAATGGAACTGCAAGCGGCCTTCGCCGCCGCGTGGGCGGAGTCGACGGGAGAGTTGCTGACGGGACCCCTGTTCTTTCCTCGCTCAGGTTTTCAACCGGCCGGGACGACGCACGCCGGCCTGCTGTTCACGGCGCCAACGACGGGCAGCACCCCGGCCGAACGGTTTCTCGCGCTCACGATCAGCGGGGCGCGAAAGACCCTCTACATCGCGAACTCGTACTTCGTTCCTGACGATGACTTCCGCGACCTGCTGGAGCGCGCCGTGAACCGCGGCGTCGACGTGAGGGTTCTCACGGTGAGCAACAAAACGGACGTGAAAACGACGTGGTACGCGGGCCGGTACCGCTACGAGGAATTGCTAAGAGACGGAGTGAAGATCTACGAGTATCAGCCGACGATGCTGCACTCGAAAACCATCGTGGCCGACGGGATGTGGAGCTCGGTCGGGTCGATGAACTTCGACAATCGCTCCATGGCCTTCAACAACGAGTCCAATCTCGTCGTGCTCGACTCAGCGTTCGGCGCGAGCATGGACTCGGTCTTTCTCGACGATCTTCGGTATTCGACGCAGATCTCGCTTCCTGAATTCAAGAAACGGTCGGTGCTTTCGAAGTTCCTCGAGATGTGCGCCGCGGCGTTCGAGCGTGTGCTCTAGGGCGACCGTCGCGCTATCGGATGTCTTCGCGACCGAGTGCGGCGCGGATGCCTTCGCGCATGGCCATGAGCGCTTCGTCTCGCGACGACGGAGAATCGTCGCGCACGTGCAGTTCGACGCCGTCGGCCACCACCAATCGCGTCCACGTCGCCGGCTGATCCGAGTCCGCCGCCACTCGGCGCGTCTCGGCTGTTGCGCCGAGCGCGGCGGCGAGCGATGCGGCGACACGCCGCTCGATGGCGTCGCCCGTGAAGTCCTTCATCTCCGCTTTGATCGCGTCGAGCGTCACGCCTTCGCGCTGGCGGATCTTGATCGCGAGGAGCTGGAGGAAGTGCCGGTAGTTGTAGGTCGCGGCGGTACCGGCTCCTTCGGGGCGCTCAAGCAACCCATTCGCCACATAAAATCGAATCGCCCGGGCGCTGGGCGCCGCGCGCGCGGAGGCGTTCGTGGGGCGCACGCCGGCGGCGTCGACGAGCGCGGTCACGTGCGCCGCAAGGCCGCGAGCGTTCCACGGGGCATGACGCGCGTGTGCGCGGAGAAGCGCGAGCGGCGACTCAGCCATGTCGTGCCGCGGGAATGTTGAACGTCACGGAGACGCCGGACTCGTCGTTTCCACTGATGGTCACGGAGCCGCCGTGCTCGGTGAGGATTCGGCGAACCACGGCGAGTCCGACGCCCGGATGCCCGGGCTTGTTGGTGACGAGCGGCTCGAACACCTGTGGAAGAATGTCGGGGGCGATCGGAGTGCCGGCGTTGTGGATCTCCGACGTCCACGAGCCGTCGTCGTTCGTCGTGGATGTGATGGTGAGGTCGCTACCTTCGGGCGCCGCGTCGATCGCGTTGCCGAGGACGTTGGAGCAGGCTTGAGAGAACTCTAATGCATCGATGCCGCACACGGCGGCCGGTTTGGCCCGCGCGTGGTGAACGAGGAGCGCGCGGCTTTCGAGCGCGCCGGTGTGGCTGGCGACGACGGCAGCCCAGAGATCATCCGGATCCGCGGGCGCGAGTCGAAGTGGCGCGGGCCGACCATAGTCCAACAGCGCGTCGACGAGCGAATGCAGCCGTTCCGCGTCGCGCAGAATGCGTCCGATGTTCGTCTCGATGACGGGATCGTCGGTGATGCGATACCGCAGCAGGCGCGCCGCCGACGCGATGGCGAAGACGGGAGTGCGCAGCTCGTGCGCGATCGATGCCGCCACGTGCTGCGACACCTTGATGCGCTCGCGCTGTTCGGCGCGTGTTACCACGGGGCCTGTTGTGACTTCGGATTCGGCGTCAGCCATATATGCATATTAACAAAGGCCGGCAGCGGAGCGCTGGTACGCTCTCCGGCTGCCGGCCTTTGTTCAAGGTTCGCTGCTTAGCGCCGAGATTTCTTGGAACTCTTCCCGCCCTTTGCGCCTTTGGATGCGCTGGCGGCTTTCTTTGGCGCGCTCTTGGCCTTGTCTTTGGCAACCGCCTTTTTGGCCGGCGCTTTCTTCGCGACGTTCTTGGCCGGTTTTGCGGCGGCTTTCTTGGGTGCGGGCTTGGCGGCCGGCTTGGCCGGAGCCTTGGCCGGTTTTGCGGCGGCTTTCGTGGGCGCTGGCTTTGCGGCCGGCTTGGCCGGGGCAGCCGCTTTCGCCGGAACAGCCGCCTTTGCGGGGGCTTTCGCCGGAGCGGCAGCCTTCGCCGCCGGTTTGGCTTCGCCCTTCGCGGGTGTTGCGGGCTCACTCACGATCGCGACCTTTGGCGGCGACTTCGGACGGCCGGGCCGTCCGGGACGCGCGCGCGCGAACATGTCGACTTCCTCTTCCTCCTCTTCGACCGCTTCGGGTGCCGCACCCGGCTCTTCATCGTCTTCGTCGACATCATCGGTGCTGTCCCACAGACCGTCGCTGTCGTCCTTGTGGGTCATCCAGCCGCCGTCTTCTTCTTCATCATCGTCGTACGATGCACTGCCGCCACCACCACTCCCGTATCCCAGATCGTCGACGTCGTCGTCTCGATCAGAGAACCGGAATTCCCCGCGTTCCTCGTCACCTCGCGGCATGCACGCCTCCTGAGGGTTGTGTGATCAGGTGTTGAAGCTATTGAAGCTCGCCGGCGCGCTCGCGCCGGACGGGCAGAGTGTGTTGTCGCAACGCGGTTCGTTTCGTCGTGTTTCGCGCATCACGTGTTTGCAACGCCTTAGTATATCGGACCCGCGAGTTCGTCAAGGAGACTCTTGACGGAAGAGTGGTTTCCGTCGCGTTCGAGAATGCTGAACTACGCGCTGCCCACCGTCACGCGTTGATGGTTTCGTCGAACCGCGCGACGTTAGCCCGCGAACTCGACGACGACTGGCTGAGTGATGAGTCCTTCGCGAACACCACGATCGAGAAATTCGTGAATGGCTCGGCGGCCGCGCTCCCCGTAATCGAGAGTCCAGTCGTTCACGTACATGCCGACGAAGGTGTCAGCCTTGGACCGATCGAGTCCGCGGGCGTACTGCATGGAGTGGTCAAGGGCCGCTTTTCGATTATCGAGGCCATAGGCTATACTGGCGCGCAAGTGTCGCGATACTTTGCGGATGAGGTCCTCTCCAAGATCCTTCCGAATGACGTTGCCGCCGAGTGGAAGAGGAAGACCTGTTTCTGAAAACCACCATTCGCCGAGGTCTTGGACGAGGTGCAGACCCTTGTCGCCGAAGGTCAGCTGCCCTTCATGAATCAGCAAGCCAGCATCGGCCTTGCCGTCGACGACGAAGTCTTCGATCTGGTCGAACGGCACGATCACCGGCTCGAAATCCGGTTCGAACATCTGCATCGCGAGAAACGCGCTGGTCTTGAGTCCGGGGATCGCGATCCGCTTGCCGCGAAGGTCGCCGCGGGCCATGGGGTCGCGCGCGACGATGCGCGGCCCATAGCGGTCGCCCATCGATGCGCCGTGCGGCAGCAGCGCGTAGCGATCGGAGAGATAGGCGTACGCGTGGATCGACACTGCGGTGACTTCGAGCTCCGCGCGCATCGCGCGTTGGTTCAGCGTCTCGATGTCTTGCAGCTCATGGATGTATGTAAGCCCCTCGGTGTCGATCTTCCCTGAGGCGAGCGCATAGAACATGAACGCGTCGTCAGAATCGGGGCTATGTGCGACGCGGATGGTCGTGAGCGGATTGGTCATGGACGTTTGGCGTCGAGCGCGATGTTGATGTCGGCGTCGTGGGTGATGTATTCGGGGAGCTGCTTTGGCTTTTCCGTTGGGACCGCGGCCACGAGCTTGGCGTGATACGACGCTTCGGCCGCAGCATCCTTTCGCAGGTGCGCGGCGTTCCCGGCGAGAATCAGGCCCAGTAGGTGGTTCGGATTCTTGGAGAGAATAGTGTCGGCCTGCGCGCGCGCGACGGCCTCGTTCCCGGAGATCGCCGCGATCCGACCGACGTCGTACCGCTGGTCGGTGTCGAGCGTGCCGATCATCTCGTACGCCGTGATTGCCATTGGGGCGAACATCTGCACCGTGTCCGCGTGGCCTGCCTGGTGCGCGCTCATGATGCGGTTGTAGAGGCGAACCGCAGCCTCGGCCGGCGTGAATTTGCTGATGTCGGGTGCCTGACCATTGCCGGTCGCACCGGCAAATGGTGCGGCTGCGGCCTCGGTCGGCGGCGCGCCAGTTTGCTCGCCAATTTGCTCGCCCTGGTTCGGCCGGCCGAACCACTGTCCGGCCGCCAGCGCGATCAGCGCGACGAGCGCAATGGCCGCGACACCCCACGGCAACGACGGCGAGCTGCCTTTGGCCTCGCCGGTCACGCCCGCGCGAGCGGGTGCACCACAGCGATGGCAGAACTTTCCTCCCGGCGTCAGCGGCGCGTCGCATGCGCCACAGGTGGCGCCTGCGAGTGGACTGCCGCAGTTCGAGCAGAACTTGCCCGTCGCTTCGGCCTGACACGACGGGCACGTCGTCGTGCCACCGTCGCCAGGGGTTGGCGAGGGAGCGGAGGAGGGAGGAAGGGACGTCATGATCGACAAACCTACACGGAGAACGCATTTGGTGTGATGCATTTCGCCGTTGTTTTGCACCGGCGGCGCCGGCGGCTTACCGTATACACAACCCGTCGCTTCGAGGACCCTCTGCCCGCTCGCACCCGCTCACTGACTCCGGACACGACCGGCGCGTCCGCCAAGGACATCCTCGCGCTGACCGAATCGCTCAACGTGCGGTTCATGCGTCTGCAGTTCACGGACATTCTTGGCATCAACAAGAACGTCGAGATCCCGTCATCCCAGTTCGAGAAAGCATTGGCGGGGGACATCATGTTCGACGGCTCCTCGATCGAAGGGTTCGTTCGGATCGAAGAATCGGACATGCTGCTCGCGCCCGACTTCGACACCTTTCTGGTCTATCCGTGGGGCGACCCGGAGAATCGCATCTGCCGTCTGATTTGCGATATCAACGGGCCCGACGGCACGCCATTCGCCGGCGATCCGCGCGGCACGCTCAAGTCGACGCTCGCGAAAGCCAAGACGATGGGCTTTTCAATGAAAGCCGGAATGGAGGCCGAGTTCTTCCTCTTCAAACCGGGTATTCACGGAGAAGCGAGCACGACGACCCACGATGTGGGCGGCTACTTCGACCTCGCACCCGCCGACCTAGGCGAAGATGCGCGTCGCGCGATGGTGGACACGCTCGAGCGAATGGGCTTCGAGGTCGAGGCCGCGCACCACGAAGTCGCGCACGGACAGCATGAAATCGATTTCCGCTACGCCGACGCGCTCAAGACGGCCGACAACATCGCGACGTTCCGTTTCGTCGTGAAACACGTTGCGACCAAGTTCGGACTGCTCGCGTCGTTCATGCCGAAGCCGATCTTCGGACAGAACGGCAGCGGCATGCACACCCACCAGTCGCTCTTTCGCGGAAAGGAAAACGCGTTCTACGACGCGCACGCGGAGTGGAACTTGTCACCGACGGCATTGCAGTACATTGGCGGCATGCTGCGCCACGCCCGCGGCATGTGCGCGATCACGAACCCATTGGTAAATTCATATAAACGTCTCGTGCCCGGATATGAGGCGCCCGTGAACGTCGCGTGGTCCATGCGCAACCGATCGCCCCTCATCAGAGTTCCGGAACGCCGCGGACTCGGCACGCGGATCGAGCTGCGGTCGCCCGATCCGGCGGCGAACCCGTACCTCGCGCTGGCCGTCATGCTCGCGGCGGGCCTCGACGGCATCGAAACGCACGCCGACCATCGCGAGCCGGTGAACGAAAACATCTGGGAGATGAGCTTCCGCGAAAAGCGACGTCTGCGCATCGACGACTTGCCGAATGACCTCAACGAAGCCCTCGACGAGCTCGAAAAGGACGACGTCATCACCGCCGCCCTCGGTAAACACATCACGTCGCATTTCGTCGAAGCAAAGCGGCAGGAGTGGCGCTCCTACATCACGCAGGTCAGCGCGTGGGAATTGGAGAACTACCTCGCCAAATACTGAACGGCGTCAGATGAGCCCCATCGCGATTCGAGACGTGCGCGCGGGCGATGCCGCCGACATCGCCCGCCTCTGCACGCAACTCGGGTATCCCGCCGAGGGGTCGTCGATTCCGGCTCGTCTCGAGCATCTGGCGCAACGCGAGGACGCCCGCGCGGTCGTGGCGATCGTCGACGGGGCGGTGGTAGGGCTGGAAACGATGCATTACCGCTACACGCTCAACCATGATGCGCCCGTCGGTCAGATCACCATGCTGGTGGTCGACGAGGCAGCTCGCGGAACGGGGGCGGGCCGTGCACTGGTCGACGAAGCCGAGTCGTGGGTGAAGGCCCGGGGGTGCGATCGTATCATCGTGAACACCGCGCTGCATCGCTCCGGCGCGCACGCGTTTTACGAAAAGCTCGGCTACACGCACGGCGGGCGACGGTACGGGAAGGATTTTTCTCACCACGGATGATAAAATGTTAAAGTCGCGTCTACGTAGTCTCCGCAACGGCAGCACAGCGGTGACGATCATGGCGTCAATGGCGGTCGTGGCAATTGCGACAGGCGCGCGCATCGAGCGCCATGCGCCGCCCGTGTACGAGGTCTATGCGGTGAAATACGCGACCATCCCAGGGTTCAAGGTTTCCGGCCTCATTGCGGGTGCCGACACGAGCCGTCGTATCGACATCGCGATGATGGTGTGGTTGCTGAAGGGTCCCGGCGGGCGAAACGTGCTGGTCGACGCGGGCTTTCACCGCGAGGATTTTGTGCGGCGATGGAAGCCGAGTCCGTTCATCACGCCGGCGGCGGCGGTGGAGCGGGCGGGCGTGAAGCCTGAGGACGTGACCGACGTCATCATTTCGCATATTCATTGGGATCACCTCGACGGCATCGATCTCTTTCCGAACGCGCGCGTCTGGATTCAGCGCGAAGAATTCGAGCATCATCTCGATTCCACGGGTGCGGTGAAAGACAGAGCGATCGACGCCGGCGACGCAAAGATTCTTGCGGAGATTGCGAGGCGGGGTCGGGTGGTGTTGGTGGATGGCGACGCGAAGGAAATCATTCCAGGAATCACCGTCTACACGGGCGGCAAGCACACGTTCGCGTCGCAGTTCGCGACGGTGCACACCGCGGAAGGCACGGTTGTCGTCGCGTCGGACAACATGTATCTCTATGAGAATCTCGCGACGCACCGTCCGATTGCCCAGACACTCGACTCGGCGTCGAATCTCAGAGCGCAGATGCGGATGACGACGCTCGCGTCCGATCCGAAGTACATCGTTCCGGGCCACGACCCCGAGGTGTTCGTTCGCTTTCCGCAGCCGGGCAACGGCGTCGCGCGCATCCGTTGAGCATTCCTTTAACCACGCAAGACCATGCATCCCCGAATCGAAGAACTGCTGCACTACGTCGATGACGAGCGCGCGAAGTTGCGCGCGGTGGTGGACAGCGTGCCGCCGGAGCGGCGCGACAGGGCGCCGGCGGAGGGCGTGTGGTCGGTGGCGCAGACGGTGGACCACTTGGCGGCAACCGAACGACGCATCACGGCCATGCTTCGGAGAACGCTCGCCGAAGGACGCGCGAACGGACTGGGTCGAGAGACCGAAACGTCGTCGCAACTCGACGCGTTGAATCCGGCACAATTCGCCGATCGCAGCCGCAAGTTCGTTGGGCCGACGGCGGTCGCGCCGGCGGGCGACGTGAAGACGGACGCTGCGTTGATCGCCCTCGAATCTGCACGACACGATTTCCGAACGGCGGTGCTCGAGGCGGATGGCTTGGCGCTCAACGATCTGAGTGCGCCACACCCGGTATTTGGCCCGCTCACACTCTACCGATGGATCGGTTTCATTGGGGGTCACGATGCTCGTCATGCGCAGCAGATCCAAGAAATCGATCGGAGCCTTCAGGCGAATCCAGCTTGAACGCCGTGAGCAGCAACGCGAGATGAGAGAACGCTTGGGGAAAGTTCCCCATCTGTCGCTTCAACGTCGCGTCGTACTGTTCGGCGAGTAAGCCGACGTCGTTGCGCAAGGAAAGAAGCCGCTCGAAGAGTCGGGCGGCTTCGTCGTTTCTTCTCTGAAGCACATAATTCTCCGCCAGCCAGAATGTGCACGCGAGGAACGATCCTTCACCGGGGGGGAGCCCGTCGTCGGTCTTTTCGGTCTCGTACCGAAGCACGAATCCGTCGACGAGGAGGCGCTGCTCGATGAACGCGACCGTGCCCACGATCCGCGGATCGCTGGGCGGCAGGAAGCCAACGATCGGCAGCAGCAGCAGACTCGCATCGGGCAGCTTCGACCCGTACGATTGCACGAACGAATTCAACCCGGCGTCGAAGGCATTACGACAGACGTCCTCGTGAATGACGTCCCGGCACGCGCGCCACTTGTCGACGGTTCCGTCGAGATGAAATTGTTCGGCGCTCCGCACCGCGCGGTCGAGCGCGACCCAGGTCATGACCTTTGAGTGCGTGAATTGCTGCGGCTCGCCACGCACTTCCCACAGGCCTTGATCCGGCTCGCGCCACCGTGACATGATGTGGTTCGCGAGCGTTTTTTGAAGCTCCCACACGTCGACATTCTCAGGAATCCCGCCGACACGGCCGAGGTGCAGCGCGTTCATCACTTCGCCGTATACGTCGAGCTGAGACTGTGTGTATGCCGCGTTGCCGACGCGGACTGGCTTAGAGTTCTCATAACCTGGCAGCCACGGGACGTCCCATTCGGTGAGTAGTCGTTCGCCGGCGAGCCCGTACATGATCTGCGCCTGCTCGGGCGCTCCCGCCGCGGCGCGGAGGAGCCAATCGCGCCATGCGCCGGCCTCGTCGAAGTAGCCGGCGCGCATCAGGGCGAGGAGCGAAAGCGTCGCGTCGCGCAACCAGCAGTAGCGATAGTCCCAGTTGCGAACCCCGCCGATGAATTCCGGCAGCGACGTGGTCGGCGCGGCGACGATTCCACCAGTTGGCGAGTAGGTCAACGCTTTGAGCGTGAGCAGCGATCGAGTGACGGCGTCCTTCCACCTTCCACGGTATGTGGAGCGCGCGGCCCATTCCGTCCAGAATCGTTCCGTCACGGCGAGTGCGTCGGCCGGATCGACCGTTGGCGGCGGGTCGAGGTGCGACGGACCGAGCGTCATGACGAATGACACACTCTCACCGGCGGCGACTTCGAATTCTCCGACCGTCGTGAAGTCTTTGCCACGCAACTCCACGTCGGACCGAATGAGAACCATGCTCGGTCCCGCGATGGCGCGCAGTGTTCCGTCGTCGAGACGCGTCATCCACGGAATGGTCGATCCATAATCGAACCGAAGCACGATTTCCGTTTCCATCTTCACTCGGCCGCGCTTTCCGACGACCGTTCGGACGATGTTCGAGACGCCGTCGCGCAGCGGCATGAAGTCGATGACCGTGACGCAACCGTCGGCCGTCTCGAACTCCGTTTCGAGAATCATCGTGCTGTCGCGGTAGCCGCGCCGCCGGGCGGCACGCGCGTCTGTCGGAGCGATGACCCAGCGGCCATGGTCGCGCGTGCCGAGCAGAGCGGCGAAACAGGCGGGGGAGTCAAAACGCGGCCAGCACAGCCAGTCGATCGATCCGTCGCGCGATACGAGGGCGGCCGTCTCGCAGTCGCCGATCAGTGCATAGTCCTCGATTCGCGTCGTTGCGTCGGTCACAGAAGCCGTACCACGCAGAAATCGCACCCAACAGCAGCGTCAACGGTTAGACAAGCGCACAGCTCGGAACGTGCATCGTTCGTGGAGCGAACCAAAACCCTGACGCCTTGGGCGGGTATGATTTCGTTGCCGACCGCGCCGGGTCGTCTCATACTTGTTCGGCACGGTTCCTTGTTGGTCACCCAGAAGCCCAGAAAATGTCAATTTCATTGCGTTCGTTCACGCGTTCGCTCGCACTTTCATTGTTGGTGGCGGCGCCGAGCATCGCGCAAAAGGCCGCACCTGCTGCATCGGGGGCGCTGCCTGCGGCATCGACGCTGCTGCCGGTCGATCCGAAAGTGAAAATCGGCACCCTGCCGAACGGCATTCGCTACTACATCCGCCAGAATCAAAAACCGGAGAAGCGCGCGGAGCTGCGACTCGTCGTCAACGCCGGCTCCATTCTCGAGACCGACAACCAGCTCGGCCTCGCGCACTTCGTCGAGCACACGGCGTTCAACGGCACGACGCATTTCGCCAAGAATGACCTCATCAAATATCTGCAATCGATCGGCGTGCGCTTTGGCGCGGATCTCAATGCGTCGACCGGCTTCGACGAAACGGTCTACATTCTGCCGATTCCGACCGACACGGCGCGCATCGTCGACCAGGCGTTCACGATTCTCGAAGACTGGGCCCACGGCCAGGTCTTCGACTCGACCGAAGTCACAAACGAACGCGGCGTGGTGCGCGAGGAATGGCGCCTAGGCAAGGGCGCAAGCGATCGAATGCTGCACGAATGGCTGCCGATTGCGTTCAAGGGCTCGCTGTATACCGAGCGTCTGCCGATCGGCAACGAAAACAGCATCATGACGGCGACGCCGGACCGCCTTCGTTCCTTCTATAAGAAGTGGTATCGCCCTGACTTGCAGGCCGTGATCGCCGTTGGCGATTTCGACCCGGCGGTCATCGAAGCCGAGATCAAGAAGCATTTCGCCGGCATTCCCAAACCGATAAACGCGCCGAAGCGTCCAACCGCCGGCGTCCCGTCGAACAAGGCGCCGTTGATCGCGGTCGCGTCAGACAAGGAAGCCACGGGCTCCGACGTCGAGCTGATCTTCAAGTTGCCGCCGGAAAAGACGAAGACGGTCGGCGACTTCAAGCGCGACCTGATGGCGCGGCTCTATATGGGAATGCTGAACGGCCGTCTTGAAGAAATCACCCAAAAGCCGGACGCGCCGTTCCTGGGTGCCGAAGCGTCGAAGGGAAGCTTCATAGGCCGCACGACCGACGCGTTCACGCTCGGCGCCAGTGTCAAGGACGGGGGGATCGACAAAGGGCTGGAAGCGTTGCTCGTCGAAGCCAAGCGCGTTGACGAACATGGATTCTTGCAGTCGGAGTTGGATCGTGACAAACAGAACATGCTTCGCGGGTACGAGCGCGCGTTCGCAGAGCGAGAGAAAACACCGTCTGCCGCGTACGTGCAGGAGTACATCAGCAACTACCTCCAGGGCGAAGCGATTCCAGGAATCGCGTACGAGTACAAGCTCGCGCAAGAGCTCATGCCGACCATTACCCTCGCAGATATCAACAAGCTGGCGAGCGGATGGATCACCGACACCAACCGGATCATCATCGCCGAGTCGCCCGACAAGGCCGGCGTGAGCGTGCCGACACGCGACGAGCTGGTCGCGGTGTTCGAGCGCGCGGCAAAGACGAATGTCGCCGCATACACCGAAACGCTGTCGAGCGACGCGTTGGTCGCGACCGCGCCGAAGCCCGGCACGGTGGTGAGCTCGAAGTCAGTGCCAAGCGTCAACGTCACGTTGTGGACGTTATCGAACGGCGTGCGCGTGATGGTGAAGCCGACCGATTTCAAAGCGGACGAAGTGTTGTTCAGCGCGACGAGCAACGGCGGCACGTCGCTGGCGTCGAACGCAGACTTCATGTCGGCGAGCCTGTCGTCGGCAATTGTCGGTATGAGCGGACTCGGTCAGTTCAACGCAATCGATCTGCGTAAGAAGCTCACCGGCAAAGTTGCCGGCGCGAGCGCTGCGATCGGCGAAACGAGCGAAGGCCTGAGTGGACGCGCATCGCCGAAAGACCTCGAGACAATGTTCCAACTGATTTATCTCGACTTCACGGCGCCGCGTTTCGACCCGCAGGCGTATCAGGCATTCACGGCGCAGATCGACCAGTATCTCGCGAACCGCGGCGTGGACCCCGACGAGGTGTTCAGCGATACCGTGTCGTGGAACATGGCGTCGCACGATTTCCGCTCTCGTCCGCTCACCAAGGCGACGTGGTCGGAGGTCAATCCGGAGAAGGCGCTTGCGTTCTATAAGAATCGTTTCGCCGACGCCAGCGACTTCACGTTCGTCTTTGCCGGCAACATCGATACGGTCACGCTCAAACCGCTTGTCGAGAAATACCTTGGCAGCCTTCCGTCGCTTGGCAGAAAGGAAACGTTCAAGGACAACGGTGGCGCTCCGCCAAAGGGTATCGTCGACAAGGTTGTGAGAAAAGGCATCGAGCAGAAGGCGAACACCATCATCGATTTCACCGGCGCGTGCGACTACGCGCCGCAGACGCGACTCGATATGCGCGCGATGGTCGAGCTGGTGCAGATCAAGGTGAACGAAGAGCTACGCGAGAAGCTGGGCGGCGCATATAGCCCGAGTGTCGGCGGCGGATGCACGCGGACGCCGCGGCCGGAGTACACGGTTCAGGTGCAGTTCAATTCGTCGCCGGAAAACGTGGAGTTGCTGACGAAGAGCGTGTTCGCGCTGATCGACTCGCTCAAGAAGAACGGCCCGGCGCAGGGCGACGTCGACAAGGTGAAAGAGCAACTCATTCGCGCTCGTGAGGTCGAGACCAAGCAGAACGCGTATTGGACGAGCAACTTGCTGGCGCGCGACCAGGCGGGCGAGGACATCGCAGGTCTGCTCGGCCCATATGACGAAATGCTCAAGAACATCTCGGCGGCGAGTATCCAAGCAGCAGTGAAGAAGTACTTCAACGAGAGCAACTATGCGCGGTTCGTCCTCCTGCCCGAGACTGGCAAGACCACGCCGTAAGACGGTCTGTTATAGGAAAGCCGAGGGTGCCAGGGCGGCGCCGCGTCGATTAGCGCGGGGGTTTGCTTTCGCGAATCCCGGCGAGGCGATCCATGATTTCCGCCTCGCCCTTCAACTCGACCAGCGGCGCCAGCCGTTCTAAAACCGCAGCCCAATCGAGCGATCGCTGTCGCGTGGCAATCCCCTCGATGTCCGTCCAATCGCGACCGCGATTGGCGAACGCCTTCAGCACGACGAGATCTTCGGCGCCGGCGGTTTTGAGTACCATCCCGGGCACGTACTCGAAGTCCGTTGCCCGCTCGATGACGTCCTCTTCGAACGGAAATCCGCTGAGCGCGATGTCGATCGGAATACCGGTTGCACCGCGCAACAAGACGACGCGGTTGGCGACTGCGAAGTCGACGGCATTTCCGATCCGAGGTTCGAAACGGGCAATCAGCGCGCTGGCAAAGGCCGATTCGTCGCCAAACCCCGCGAACAGCGAGATGTCGACGTCTTGCGTAAACCGTGGCTCTCCCCACCGGATCACCGCCAGCCCACCAATGACGCATGAACGCCAGCGCCGATCAGCGAGAAACCGCTGCACCTCGGCCGCCTGTTCAATGAGCGCGATCACGCGGGCCGGCGATGCAGAATGCGCTGCTGGTCGACGAGCCCGCTCGTCTCCGAAAGTTGTCCCTTCGTAAGCAACGCATCGAACAGATCGGCCGTCATACGAATGAACTGGGCCACGTCTGTGTGTTGAAGCTCTTCCGCCCGAATAGCCTCCAGCAGCGGACCGGCCTGCCGCCAGGTTCGCACCCATGTTTCGCCATCGATATAGCGGCGGGGAGGCATGTTCAGAATGTAACCGGCTCACACCGTGCAGGGTCTCTGACCAGCGCAATGCGTCCGGCGCTCGCTCGAGGACCGTTGCTGTTGAACCTCGCCGGCTCCTTGC
>JBDTAE010000070.1:0-6681 GCA_039924785.1 Gemmatimonadaceae bacterium
CGGCGAGACGCTCGTCTCACTTGCTGCGGCGCGAGAAGAAGTGCGGCCAAGACTATCGCGAATGTGCCGACTCCCACAGCGCCGATGAACACCGGTCGATGCACGGCATTTCGCGCGCGCGCGGTAAGCCACGCGGGCGGCGAAATGGGTCGCGGATACTCGCCGGTCATCTGTGCCATTGATGCGATTCTCTCACGTCGGGGATCGCGTCGCAAGGTGAAGCGCGGAGATTCGTATGCCGACGGAGTTGTCTCGCAGGCATCGGGCCACGATCGTGCCGGGGGTGTTTGCGTTCGAGCTGAAAAAAGAGCGGAGCCTTGTGGGCTCCGCTCTACTACTCGCCTGCAGGGAGATCGAACCGCTTACTGAACCGTGATCGTGCCCTTCATGTTCATCGCGAGGTGCGGCGTGCAGTGGAAATCGTACTTGCCCGGTGCAACGCCGGCGAACGAAATCGTGTAAGCCTCGTTCGGGTTCATGAGTATCGGGCTCGAGAGCTCGGAGAGCTGACCCGTCATGTTCGCGTTGAGCTGATCCTTTCCGCCCGCGGGCGTGGTGGCCGGATCGAACGCGACGTTGTGTGGGCCGCCGGTGGTCATGACGAACTTGACCGCCTGGCCTTCCTTGATCGAAACGGCATTGGGCTCGAAACGATAGCCCTTGTCGTCGCCGACCATCTTGATCGTGACCGTATCACCAGTGGCAGGCATTGGGGCTTTGCCGCCAGCCGCCGGAGCTGCCGGGGCAGCCGCTGTCGGAGCGGCCGGAGCAGCCGCCGTCGTATCCTTCGCTTTGTCGCCGCCGCCGCCGCACGCGCCGAGGACAGCCGCGCTCGCGAGGAGCGCCAGTCCGTAGAACCGCATTCTTAGGCCTCCAGTATTGCCTATCGTGTTGATATGTTCTTCCGCTCTTTAGCGGAGAATGTGAAACTATTCACAAAGTCGGGGAAGCGCAACGAATTTCCACGGCGCGGCCCCCGGCAGGGCCCGCCCGGGCAGCGGCCCAACGTCCCGAATGGACCCGGCGTCATACTGCATGATTGCCGAACTCGCCAGAATGTCGCTGATATGATCGTTATCCCCGTTTTGGACGTGCGGAACGGCGTTTGTTCGGTGATTCCGGACGACGAAGCGTTTCGCGGCATCGCGCCCGACGACCTCGTCGGCTTTGCTCAGTCGTGGGGTGTCGCCGGTTTTTCACGTATCCATGTCGTCGATCACGATGCGCTCTTCGGCATCGGATCGAACGCTTCGATGATCGAAGATGTGATTCGAGACGGCGGCGTGGAAGTTCAGGCAAGTGGCGGCGTACAGACGTCGGACGAAGTCCAACGACTGTTGGATGCGGGTGCCGCGCGGGTTGTCGTCGGAACGCGAGGTATCGCAGAGCCGGACTGGCTGGCGTCGATTGCCGAATCGAATCCGTCGCTCGTGATTCTCGAAACGGCCCTCAAGGAGCGCAAAGTCATTGTCCGCGGATGGGGGCGCGCTTTGCCGACCGACATTTTCGACGTCATTACGGAGATCGATTCACTGCCGCTCGCAGGGCTTCTCGTTGCGCCGAGTCAATCGGACGGCGTTCGCACCGTAACGGAGTTGAGTCTGCTCGAAGACATCGCCGAGGCTTGTGATTTCCCCGTGCTGGCGTGGGGTGGCGTCGGTTCGCTCGGTGATTTGCGCGCACTCGAACACCGCGGCGTTGCCGCCGTCGTTATGACCGCCGGCCTTTTCACGCGGGAGATCGACCCTCGTTGGGTCGCGCGCGAGTTCGCCGAATAGCGCCGCGGCCAGCGCGGGTGTCAGAACTGGAGGAGTAGCGTTTTGTCGAGCGACGCCGCTTTTCCGAGATACACGAAACGGAAGTCGTGCATATACGTCCGCGCGACGCGACGCACATCGGCCGGCTTGACGCGACGAAGTTGCTCGACAAAGCGGTTCGCCGCGCGATAGTCGCCTTGATAGATTTGCGCCCGCGCCAGGAACGTCGCTTGATCGCCGTTCGTCTCGTTCTTCAGGAAGTAGTCGGTGATGAATTGTTGAACAAGTCGCTCCAGTCCTTTCGGATCGATGTCTTCCGTCTGTAACCGATCGATCTCGGCGCGCATCAACCGAAGCGTCGCATTCGGGTCCGTTGTGGTGACGTAGACGCCGCCGCTGGCGATTGCGCGTTCGACGAAGGGTGCGTCGACTTCGTATGAGAGATTTCGGCGCGAACGAATTTCCGTGAAGAAACGACCGGACAGGATCGCGGTCGCAATGCGCAGCGCATTGTAATCGGAGTCGCGCGCCGCCGGACCCGCGTAGTAGCCGAGCAAGTAGTTCGTCGGCAAATCGGCTTCACGGGCGACGAGTGCTCGACCGAGCTTTTGCGCCGCGTGGGGCGGCGACCAGGCGTACGTCCCTCGTGGAAGCTGCCCGAGAGTGCGCGTGACGAGTTGTTCGACCTCTGGGCGGTCGACGTTGCCGACGACGACGAGCAGCATCCTCGACGTCACCATCTGCGTTTTCTGATAGTTGCGAAGCGCCGCCAGCGTGATCGATCGCAACGACGATTCGTTTCCCTCGGGCGAGAATCCGTACGGGTGTCCAACGTACGCGAGACTGTCGGCCAGTTGATTGACGAGCGGATCCGGGCTGTTCTCCGCATCGCGGACACCGGCGATCATTCGAGCGCGAACGAGCTCCACCTGATTCGAATCGAGCGACGGCGCCGTGAGACGATTGGCGAACAGATCCCACGTCGAGTCGAACTCGGCGCGGATGCTGGTGAAGCCGAACAACGTCCAGTCTTCGGACGGCGCCATCGCCACCGTACTGCCGAGGCGCGCCATGAGACGTCGCTCCGCGTCGCCGGGAAAACGTTGCGTGCCGCGCTCGGAAGCTTCGAGCAGGAGCGCTTCGATGCCCTGCGTTGCGGGCGATAGCTGCTGCGTCCCGCCAAGCAGATACACGTTGGCGGCGACGACGTCGTTCGCGGTGTTGCGACGAAGAATGACCTTGAGTCCGTTGACGTCGAAGGTTGTCGTTGCGGTGTCGCTCTGTGCCAGCGACATAGCAGGTGCAGCCACGATCGCGGCGGTGAGAATTGCGCGCGCGAACCTCTCGAGAGATAAACGGGTTGTCATGGACGGACCGCCATGTCGAGAAGCGAGGCAGGCGTGAGTTTGAGAGCACGACGCACCTCGGGCGAAATCATCGCGCCAACGACATGCGGTTTGCCGACGATGTACTTCGTAGCATACGACTGAAGATCGGCGGGCGTCTGTTTCGCCATCGTGTCGACGTAGCCGAAGAAATAGTCGAGTCCTGTCACAGCCCACCAGAAGCCGAGTTGCTGTGCGAAACCCGACGCGCGCTCGAGGCTCAGCATCGTGCCGACAATTCGCTTTTGTTTGACGGCGCTCAGTTCATCCGGCGTGAAGTAGTCTGCATTGCCAAACTTTGCGATTTCCTCGCGCAGAGCGGCAAGGGCTTCCGTCAAGTGTTCTGGCGACGTCTCGCCTTCGATCGTGATTGGTCCAACGTGGTTGAGCGTGTAGTAGTTTACGCCAATCGCGTGAAAGAGCCCGCTGTCGACGAGGCGTTTCTGAAAGCGCGACCCTGGTTGGCTCAGTACATCGGAAAACACGTCGGCGGCGTACGTCGCCGCGACGTCTTTGGTGGCGCTCGGCCCTTGCCACTGCATCGACACCAGCACGGCGCCGACCGGCTGTTCGACGAGCACCGCCGTGTCGTGCTTGAGCGGTGGAACGGGAGGAATTGGCGCGGCCGTCGCCGGGTCCTCGCCTTTTTGCCACCCGCCAAAGATCGAGCGGGCAAGCGTCATCGCGCGCTCTGGCGCAACGTCGCCGGTGACGATGATCGCCGTGTTATTAGGAATGTAGTAACGATGCTGAATCGTTCGCATCTTCTCCGGCGTCGTGCTCAGAACCACCGCGCGCTCGCCGAGTGGATTCTTTCGGCTCCAGGCCGTCGTCCATAGCGCTTTGCTCATGACGCGCGTGAACTGAAAAAACGGATTCGATTCGTTGCGGTCGTATTCGCCGATCACGACTTCGCGCTCGCGCTCGAGCTCATCCTGTCGAAAAAGCGGATTGATCAGCGCCGCGGCGAGAAACTTCATTCCTGGCTCGACGCTGTCTGCGGGGACGGTGAGGTAGTAGTTGACGCGCTCTTCGCTGGTCGTCCCGTTGAACTCGGCCCCAAGCTCCGATGCTCGCGAGACGAACTCGTCGGGCTCGGGATAGGACGTGTTCGCCTTGAAGAACATGTGCTCGTAGAGATGCGACAGCCCTTCGAATTCGGGGCCTTGCGTGAAGGAACCGTTCTTCACATCGGCTTCGATGGTCACCAGCGGAACGCCGCGATTCTGTACCACGATCACGTCGAGTCCGTTTGGCAGTGTGCTCCGCTCGATACGTTTTTCGAGCTCGGCGCGTTGCGCGCGCAACGGTGCGGCGCAAATGCTCAAGCCGAGCGCAAGCCAAGTGAGTGTGCGAACAAGACGCGGTGGCGTCACAGACCCGTCCATGGTTTCTTTCCGGTGATAATGTCCAGCATTGACCAACAACCGATTGATCGGCTCGCCGCCGATTTAGGCACCGGCACCTTTCGCCGAAACGAGCCGCTCGCGCCGTACACGACGTTTCGCATCGGCGGGCCCGCTGATCTTTTCGTCGATGCGACATCCGCCGACGTGCTTGCGAATGCCGTACTCGCCGCGCGACGCGCAGACGTACCGTACTTCGTCCTCGGCCTCGGCGCCAACGTGCTGGTCGGCGACAAGGGGTTCCGCGGCCTCGTGATCCGGAACACCTCGCGGGCGCGTGAGTTCCGAGAGGACGGCGATGTTTGCCATTTGTGGACAGAGAGCGGCGCCGTCATGAAGGATCTGATTCAAGAGTCCGTAGCGAGAAGTTGGTCGGGACTCGAACACTACGTCGGAATTCCAAGCACCGTTGGCGGCGCGATCTGGCAGAACCTGCATTTTCTGTCGCCGGCCCCAGAGCGCGAGCGCACGATGTTCATCGCGGAGGTGTTTCAGTCGTGCGAGATCCTATCGGAGGAAAACGAACGCAAGACGGTGGGGGCTGATTATGTCAGTTTCGGCTATGACGATTCAGTGTTTCATCATCGCCGAGACATTGTGCTGGCGACGACGTTTTTGCTGAAGCGCGGCGATCAGGGAGCCCTCCATCGAGTGATGCAGGAGAACCTGAGTTGGCGCGGCAGCAGGCATCCGTGGCTCGATTGGCACCCGAGCGCAGGTTCGATCTTCAAGAAAAAGGAAGGCGTGGGCGCCGGTCGTCTCGTCGATCGGGCGGGACTCAAAGGGTTTCGCCACGGCGGCGCGCAGATCTCACACATGCACGCGAACATCATGGTCAACCTTGGCGGCGCGACGGCTCGGGATGTTCGCGAGTTGATCGCGATCGCGCAGGAGACTGTTGAAAGACAGTCCGGCGTGCTCCTTGAGCCGGAGATTGGTTTCATCGGCGAGTTCTAACACAGACGGCGCGACGTTGGACGCGTACACGGTGAACACTTTCCGCGTCGCGGCAAACAGGACAGCCGATTCCCCATTCGTTCCGGACGCGCCGGATTAGAATGACGCGCCGAAACCTCCAGTAAATTTCCACGGCGCCGATCGATCGACTGGTCGCGCTATGCCGAAGTGCAGCAGATCGGAGAACAGCGTGATTCCGCCGCCGACGGTGGCTCGCATGCCGTGGGTTGGTTCGGCGACCTGTGACGTTCCCGCGACGAGTTCTCGCGCCGCGTTCACCGCGCCAAGTGACGACAGTTCCGACCATCCACCTTGCGCGCTCAACGCCAGGCCCGGGTTCACGCCAGGCAAGTAGAGCCTGCGCCAAAAGTGGCGCGGGCGTTCCCAGATGTGAAAGCGATAGCTCGCAAAGGTTCTAAATAGGGCAGCGCGGTCCCCAGCGAACTGTTTGTACGAGTAACCGGGAAGCGCTTCGTTTCCGCCGAGTTCGAACAACGTTTGCGGCGGCGGTGAATCTCCGAGCACAATGCCACCGTCCGCGCGCGCCGCGAGGGAGATTGGACCCACATACTTTCGCGCTGAGAGTCTGAGTTCTACTCGTTGCCAGTTGAGATTTCCCGAGCCGACTTCGTAGTGCGCCCGCATTCCAACGCCTGGCTCGACGAAATCGCCGTTCACATTGGGGTGGAGCTCGAGATCCGCGACTCCGAGGGCATAACTCCCCGTTGCGGCACCTCGATTCGCGAGGAACTTGAGCCCGCCGGGAAACAAGCCATGCGACAATCGCGAGGTTTCGGCTGCATCACGCGCGGGACCGAATTGCACCGTAACGAGACCTTCATCGACAGAGCCGACCAAGTGAGTAAACGATAACGTCGCGCTGCGTCGGTCGACGTAGTCGTAGTTGTCAATGTTGCTCAGGAACGCCGCGAGGCCGGGATCGTCTCCGAACGGCGGTGTGAAGTCGTTTGTGGACACGAGGGCTCGTTCGGCCCGCGCGCCGTACGTGTCCTGTTCACGACGATAGGAAACGGCGGCGCCGCCACGCGCAGTCTCTTCGGACCACGCCCAACCGGCCCAAGCGCTCGCACTCAAGCCGGGAACTGCACTTCTGAAATCGACGCCGGGCGCGAGGCCGGTGTACAGCCCCTCAACTCGGTTAAAGCGAAGGAGGCG
>JBDTAE010000071.1:0-18683 GCA_039924785.1 Gemmatimonadaceae bacterium
ACCATTTTTCCAGAGGTCGGGCGTGCTCGCGCCGATGCTCAGCTCCTGCGTGCTCTCGCCTTCGCCGACGGGTTAGGTATCGAAATGTCACGGCGTCATGGCCTCGAACGACGACGTGTGCTCGCGAACGTCGAGAAAGCGGCGATAGCCGAAGCCGCTCGACGAATCCGTCTTGCCGCGATTCGTGAGCACGTGATAGACGCGCGCGGCGCGATCGGGCACGTGAGTGTTTTGAGCACGAGGAGGTCGAGCGTGCCCTGGAGAAGATCGAGGTCAACGGCAGTCATGATCGGGGTTTCCCTGAATCGTTCATGGGAACGTGGCGTCTCGCCGCTGCGCCGTTGACAGGTTGCCGACAGGTTTGGTCTTGTCGTGTAGGGAAACCTCCCGTGACGGGGTGTTCGACGCTTCGCGTGTCAACTGGGCATGAGCGTTGCCCACAGCGCAGACATGCGCAAACTCCTACTAGGATTCGCCGCCACGGCCATGCTGGCCGTCGGAACCCCGTGCCATGCACAGGGGTTCAACGCTCAAGACGCCGTTGCTGCGTCGGACACTCCTCGCGTGCGGCGGCACGCGATCGAGTACAGTGACTGGTACAACACCCGCCTCACGATCCACCGGTGGGGGAGCTATACGATGCTCCCGCTGTTTGCCGGCGAATACTACCTCGGTGACCGTCTCCTCAACGGCGTCAACGTGCCCGACTGGTACAAAGGCGCCCACGCTGGAGTGGCAACCGGGCTCGGCGCGCTCTTCACGGTGAACACCGTGACGGGCGTCTGGAACCTCTGGGATTCTCGAAACGATCCCGCAGGTCGGAAGCTTCGGTACGTCCATACCGGGCTGATGCTCGCGGCCGACGCCGGGTTTGCTTGGGCAGGAGCGGTGGGGGGGAACGCCAAGCACGACTACAACGCAGGCGTACGTCATAGAAACATCGCGCTCGGTTCCATTGGCTTGAGCACGCTTGGAACTGCAATCATGTGGTTTAGGAGGGATTGACGATGGCACACGATACCGACGCGGGCTGCGCAGAAGGCTGCGCAGACGGGCGTCTTGCAAATTTTGCGAGTGGGGCGGCAAGCACCGAAATCGGACGACGCACATTTCTCGTGCAGAGCGGATTGCTGGCTGCGGCGGCCGCGCTGTCGGCGTGCGCGATCAGCGGCGACGTCACATCGCCGACGTTCTCGGGGAGTACCACGTTCGACGTGAATAGCAATTCGTCGTTGTCTGCCGTGGGAGGTGTTGCGCTGGTCACAGCGGGTGGAGCGCAGCTCGCGATTGTTCGGACGGACACGGCGTCATTCGTCGCGCTGTCACGGGTGTGCCCGCATCAGGGCGGCATCGTAAATCGGTCCGGCAGCGGGTTTCAGTGTCCGGTGCACGGCGCGACGTTCAACAGCACGGGAGTATGGATTGGCGGGCAGCGTACGAGTAGCCTTCACGCCTACAGCACGTCGTACGACGCGACGACGGGAATTCTGACGATCAGCTAGTTCCGGCGCGCGCGAAATCTTCAAGCGCGCGGAGGGCTCGTCGCAGCGCACCGGCGAGCTCCCGATCAGCCGCAATCTCCGCGGCATCGAGCTTCCGTGCGTCCAATGCCACGACGTCGTCCGCCCCTGGCACCAACGCAGCCGACATCGTGCGCAGAGTTTCAGCGAGAGACAGATGCGCGTGCGTCGATCGCGACGACGCGTTGAGCAGCGCGACCGGTTTTTCCACCATCTCGGGCCCGCTCACCAGCCAATCGAGCGCATTCTTTAGAGATCCGGGAACGCCGTGCGCGTACTCGGGGCTCGAGATCAGCAGCGCGTCGCTTGCGGCAATCGCCGAACGCAGTCGTTCCACCTCGACCGGGAGGATCGCGCCTTCGGCGTCGACGTCGGGATTGAAGTGCGGCAAGGCGCCGATCCCGTCGAAAAGCCCGACGACCGTGCCCGGCGCCGCGACGAGCGCGGCCGCCTTGAGCAGCTCCGTATTCGACGAGCGGGCGCGCAGGCTGCCGGAGATCGCGAGAATCCGAAACGTTGTCACTGAACTCTAAATCGTGAGACGTGTGATGGGCGTCGTGAAAACTTCGTCACCCGCGGAAGGCCGGTCCACATCGTTGCCTCGGCGCAGGCGAACGCCGACATTTGCGAGGTCCTCCTCCGTTCCGTCCGTCGAACCTCGTCGCATGCCCGAACTGCCGGACATAACAGTCTATGTCGAAGCACTCGCTCGACGCGTCGTCGGCGAGCAGCTCACCGAAGTGCGCCTGTCGACGCCGTTTCTCCTCCGCACGGTCGACCCACCGCTCTCCGAGCTGATCGGCAAGCGTGTGTGCGGGATCGAACGGCTCGGAAAGCGGATTGTCTTCGCGCTCGAGGACGACCTGTTCGTCGTGCTGCACCTGATGATCGCCGGTCGTCTCCATTGGAAACCGAAGACAGCAAAGCCGGCGAAGGGGAGTAAGAGCGGGCTCGCGGCATTCGAGTTTCCCAATGGCGTGCTGACGCTCACCGAGGCGGGCACGAAGCGCCGAGCGTCGCTCCATATCGTGCGCGGCCGCGCGGCGTTGGCGCAGTTCGCGCGTGGCGGCGCGGAGGTGTTCGAGATCACGCTGGAGCAATTCGCCGCCGTCCTTCGTCGCGAAAACCATACGATCAAACGGTCGCTCACCGATCCGCGACTGTTCAGCGGTATCGGCAACGCGTACTCCGATGAGATTCTCCATCAGGCGCGACTCTCGCCGATGAAATTGACGAGCAAGGTCACCGACGACGAGATCGCCCGTCTGTTCGATGCGACGCGCAACACGCTGACTGTCTGGACAGATCGTTTGCGCGGCGAATCCGCGACAGCGTTTCCGGAGAAGGTGACGGCGTTTCGCGAGGAGATGGCCGTCCACGGCAAATACGGCAAGCCGTGTCCCGATTGCGGCGCGCCGGTGCAGCGAATCCGCTACGCTGACAACGAAACGAACTACTGCGCGCGGTGCCAGACGGAAAGTCGTCTACTTGCGGACCGCGCGCTTTCGAGATTGCTAAAGGAAGACTGGCCGAGGACGCTGGAGGAAGCAGAAGGGTAGCTACCCAGGGATTCTCATCTGCCCTTCGCAGACCACCACGGTTTTGCCGCCGACGCGCGCGGCGGTTACTCGACCGCTTTTCTTGTCGGCCTCCACCTCGAGAATGCTCGGGCGGCCCATCTCGAAGCCCTGTTCGACCACCCAGCGAAGCGTTCCGTCGAATCGCGGGTCGCGCGCCGCGAGATAGCCGCCGAGTGCAACGCAGGCGCTCCCGGTGGCGGGGTCTTCGGGCACGCCGATGCTAGGTGCGAACATCCGGCCGCGCACGTCGGATCCCGGACGCTCGCCATCCATCGCGAACACGAACACTTTGTTCGTGAGGTAGTCGCTCAAGGCCCGTTCCCAGCGATCCATGTTGATGCGCGCCCGGCCGACCGCCGCGCGATCGCGCACGGGCACGAACAGGAACGGCGTGCCGCAGGAAACGGCCTCGGGCTGCGTGTCTCCGCCGGCGAGATCGTCGGGCGCCAGGGATAGAACGCCGGCAAGGGTCTCGTTCGACGGCGGCGGCGGACCGACCTCGGGAAGCTTCGCCGCGGTGAGTTGCGCGAATTCCGGCGCACCGTTCGACGAACGAATGGTGACGGGGACCGGACCGACGAGCTCTTCGAACACGATGTGGGTCTCGTCGCCGGTCAGCGGGACAACGCCGATGGTGGCGAGCACGTGCGCGGTGCCGACGGTTGGATGCCCAGCGAATGGCAACTCGCCGCCCGGCGTAAAAATGCGCACTTTTGCGGTATGCCTCGGGTCGCTCGGCGGCAGAACGAATGTCGTCTCCGAGTAGTTGAACTCGCGAGCGATGGATTGCATTAGCTCTGGAGCGATGTTCCGTGCATCGGGGAACACGGCGAGTTGGTTGCCGCCGAACAGGCGGTCGGTGAACACGTCGGCGGTGAGGTAGCGAGCGTTCATGTCAGGAATTTGAGAGAATCGATTCGCGAGGAACTGCGCGTGTGGTGCGCGTGTCTCAACCATGCTGCTGTACGCACCGTAGTTTAAAAGGGGAGCTGATGGCTAACGGCGTATTGCTAATGGCTGACGACACCCGTACAAAACGCCGTCCCGAGGGAATGCCGTCCTTGGGGAAATGGTCTAGGAGTTCGTGCTTCCGCGGTTGAACGTTGCTCTCTGCCAGTAGCCAGTAGCCCCAATGACGCATTGGCTTGAAGGAATTTTTCAATTCCTTTTCAAATACAGACCGACTGAGTTTGCCAAGGGAAGCCTCGCCTTTGGCGCGCCTCTGTCGGTCGTGCTGTTGCTGGTCGCGGCCGTCGCGATCGGAGTTCCGGCGGTGCTCAGCTATTCCACGGTGCGCGGCAAGAGCACGACGCGCGACCGGTGGGTGCTGACGGCGCTTCGCATCGCCACGCTGATGGTGGTCGTCGCCTGCCTCTTCCGCCCGATGTTGCTGCTGTCCGCGGCGGTTCCACAACGCAACTATGTCGGCGTGCTGATCGACGACTCGCGCAGCATGCAGATCGCCGATAAGGACGGCAAACCGCGCAGCGATTGGGTCGAGCATGCGTTCGGCGGGCCGGACAGCACGATTCTCAAAGCGCTTCGCAAGAAGTTCATCGTCAGACTCTTTCGGTTCTCGTCGTCGGCGCAGCGGATCGATAGCGTGGCCGACGTGCATTTCGCCTCGAATGAAACGCATATCGGCGCGGCGATCGAACAGGCGCGCCAAGAGCTCGACGCGGTTCCGCTCTCCGGCCTCGTGGTGCTTTCCGACGGCGCGGACAATTCGCGTGCGGCCATCGGGGACGAACTGCTCGCCCTGCGCGCCAAGTCAATTCCGGTTTTCGCCGTCGGCCTCGGCGCCGATCGGTTCGACAAAGACATCGAAATTAGTCGCGTCGAGGCGTCGCACTCCGTACTGAAAGGCGGATCGCTCGTGGCCGACCTGCTGATTCGCCAGCGCGGATTTGCGGGTCAGAAAGTGCCACTGGTCATCGAAGACGGCGGCCGAATCGTTTCGCGCGACTCGATCACGATGCCGCCGGACGGTGACGTCGCGCCGGTTCGCGTGAATGTTGTTGCCCAAGACGCCGGCGCACGGCATCTCACGTTTCGCATTCCCGTGCAGCCGGGCGAGCAGGTCGAGCAGAACAACTCGCAGCAGGCGCTCGTCAATGTGCGCGACGGTCGAGAGAAGGTCTTGTACGTCGAGGGCGAGCCGCGGTACGAGATGCGGTTCATTCGCGCGGCGGTCGAAGCGGATTCGAATCTCCAGTTGATCGCGCTCCAACGGACGGCTGAAAACAAGTTCTTGCGACTGAACATCGACGCGCCCGACGAGCTCGTGTCTGGCTTCCCGAAAACCCGCGCCGAGTTGTTTCAGTATCGCGCGATCATCCTCGGCAGTATCGAGGCGAGCTTCTTCTCGCACGACCAGCTCGCGATGCTTGCAGACTTCGTCAACATTCGCGGCGGCGGCCTTCTCATGCTTGGCGGGCGTCGATCGTTCGCTGAAGGCGGATACGCGGGCACGCCGCTGGCGCAGGTGATGCCGGTCGTCATCAGCGGCGACGCGGTACCGGATTCGTTGACGATGTTTGCGGATCTAAAGGTCTCGCTCACGCCACCCGGCGCAAGCCACGCGGTGGCGCAAGTGGCGGCGACGCCCGCTGCATCGGTCGAGCGATGGAAGAAGCTTCCGGCCGTCACAAGCGTCAATCGTATTAGAGATGTCAAACCGGGCGCCGTGACGTTGCTGAAAGGCACGATGGCGGAGGGTGGTCGCGCGGGCGAGCCCGGTGCGCCGCTGCGGTCGTACGAGCAGCCGGTTCTTGTGTATCAGCGCTATGGTCGCGGACTCGCTGTCGCGTTCCCGATTCAGGATTCGTGGAACTGGCAGATGGATCCGAGCGTTCCCGCTGAGGATCAGACGTTCTCGCGCTTCTGGCGGCAAATGCTTCGGTGGATGACGAGCGATGTGCCGGGTCGCGTAGTGGTGTCGATGCCGACGGATCAGTTGAATCCGAAGTCGCCGGTGTCGATTCGCGCGACGGTGGCCGACAGTCTCTACATCCCGCGCAACGATGCGAAGGTTGTGGCGCATCTAACGAGCGACAGCGGGTTCACGCGCGATCTTCCGCTCGACTGGGCGATCGATCGCGACGGCGAGTATCGTGGAACGTTCACGCCCGATCAGCCGGGCACGTACACGGTGCGCGTCGAGGCGCAATTCCCGTCGGGCAGCGCGCCGGCGGGCGACACCAGCTACATCCGCGTTGCAAACTTGAACACGGAATACTTCGACGCGGAAATGCGCGCGCCGTTGCTGAAGCGCATCGCGGACGAAACCGGCGGGCGGTTCTACACACCGGCCACGGCGAACACGCTGGCCGACGATGTGGCGTTGAGCAAGCGTGGAGTGACGACGGTGAACCAGATGGATCTGTGGGATATGCCGGTGGTGCTGGTGCTGCTGGTGGGGCTGCTGACGGCGGAGTGGTCGTATCGCAAGCTGCGGGGGCTCGCATGAGGCTGCGAGTTCAAGATTCTCTCGTTAAGCCACGGAATCCGCTGAACCCGCGGAATACGCGGAAACTGCGTGACGACGAGACTCTGAAATCGACTTCAAAGCTTCAATTATTTATTTCTTCTGTTGTTTCCGCGTATTCCGCGGTGTCCGCGGGTTCCGTGGCAAAAACGATCGCCACCGTACTCGCACTCACAGTCAGTCTTGCCGCACCGAGCTTCGCGCAAACGCATCTCATCATCGTGAGCGGCCTGGGCGGCGAGAAGAAATACACGGAATCCTTCGCCGCGGTATCGCAGGCGCTCGCCGACGCAGCCAGCAAGCGTTTCGGTATTCCAGATTCAGAAATTCTGTGGTTCGGTGAAGACAGCGTCTCCAAGAAGCCGCATTACGCCGGCCAGTCGACAAAAACGAACGTCGAGCGCGCGCTGACGCAGCTCGCGGCGCGCGCCGGTGCCGGAGATCAGGTCGTGCTCGTTCTGATCGGCCATGGCAGCGGTGAAGGCGAAGACACGAAGATCAGCATTCCGGGTCCGGACCTTAGCGCGCACGACTTTTCCGTGCTGCTCGGCAAGTTCCCGACGCAACGGGTGGCATTCGTGAACCTCACGAGCGCGAGCGGCGACATGCTGCCGATTCTTGCCGCGCCGAATCGCGTCATCATCACTGCCACGAAAAGCTCGTTCGAGCGAAACGAATCACGCTTCGCCCAATTCTTCGTCGACGCACTGACGAAGGACGTCGCCGACACGGACAAGGACGGGCGCGTGTCGCTGCTTGAAGCATTTCGATACGCGACCGTCGAGACGAAGCGCGTCTATGAAAACGACACGCGTCTCCAGACCGAGCACGCGCAGCTCGAAGACATGGGTGCAAAAACGGGCACCGACGCGCCCGACGGAAAGACCGGCGAGGGGTTGCTCGCCCGCCGTTTCTTTCTCGACTCGCCGGGCGGAAAGGCCGGCGTGAGCGACGCGCGTCTGGCCGCGCTCTATAAGGAAAAGTTCACAGTGGAAGATCAGATCGACCAGCTGCGGGTGAAGAAGACCACCATGCCGGCCGATGCGTACGACGACGCGCTCGAGCCGCTATTCGTTCAGCTGGCGCGCAAAGCGAAAGAGATTCGCGATATCGAGGGGCGGAAATCATGAAAGTCTCATTCCGTCGCTTGAGCGTCGCAGCGCTCGCGAGCGTGCTCGCCGCACCGGTGCTTCTCGCACAAGACATCGAGGCCGGCCGCGATTCGCTGCGCACGGGTCATTACCAGGCGGCCATCAGCATTCTGTTAAAGGTGCCCGCAAGCGACAGCCAGTGGGTCGACGCACAGCGCGACCTTGCCCATGCGTACACCGAGATCGGCAAGTATGACGACGCCGAGCTCGTCCTGCGCAAAGGCGTCGCGACAAAGAACGGATCGCAGTTGTGGAACACGCTCGGCGAAACGGTGCTTCTGCGCGGACGACGCGCTGCGGCCGAGAGCGCATTCGTACGCGCGATGTCCACGCACGCGGCTGACAGCCTCACCGCGGAGCTCAATCTGGCAATTCTTCACTACGACAGCGGCGATCGCGCCAGCGCGATGAAGGAGTTCGATCGCTTTATCGACATCTATAACAACGCGTCGGGCGGGGCCGCCTTCACGAGCGACGAGCTCTCCGCCGTCGCGACGGCGGTCGAGTACCTCGGCGCCAATGATCCGCAGCTCTTCAAGGACGCGCTCAAGGCGTACGATCGTGCGATTACGGCCGACCCATTCAACTACGACGCGCGCAACCGACTGGGCGAGCTGTTCCTGAAGAAATACAATTTCGCCGACGCGCAGACCACGTTCGACGAGGTCCTCAGCAACAATCCGAACAACGCGCGCGCGTTGCTCGGCGCGGCTCGAAGGCTACAGGCGGATGGGCAGCCCGGCGGCGATTCGCTGCTCCGCGCGGCGCTCACCATCAATCCGGAATTCGTCGAAGCGCGTACGCTGCACGCCGAGATGATGTTGGATCTCGAGGAGTATCCGTCGGCGCAGCTGGACATCGATCGCGCGTTGCGGGTCAATCCTGTCGACGAGCATGCGTTGGCGGTGGCGACGGCGATCAAGTTCTTGTCGCGCGATCAGTCTGGCTTCGACGCGATGAAACAGCGCGCCCTCGCCATCAATCCCAACGATGCCGATCTGTACGGAACGCTCGGCGAGCTGGCGGCGCAGGTTCGTCTCTACAGCGCGGCGGCGGATTTCGCGAAGCAAGGCACGACGCTCGATCCAAAGAACTGGCACGACTGGAGCGTGCTTGGTCTGAACCAGCTCCGGCTCGGACAGGTGGCGGAAGGACGCAAGAGTCTCGAGACGTCGTTCGCCGGCGACCCATACAACGTTTGGGTGAAGAACACGCTCGATCTGCTCGACACGTACAAGAATTACGACCTGATTTCGAGCGAGCACTTCCAGTTCATGATCGAAAAGGACGAGTCGGCGATTCTCTCGGTGTACGTCAAGGATCTCGCCGAGCAGGCGTATTCGACTTTTCAAAAAAAGTATGCGTATTCGCCGCCACCACCGATTCGCGTGGAGATCTTCCGCAGCCACGCGGACTTTTCCGTTCGCACCGTCGGTCTGGCGGGGCTCGGCGCATTGGGCGTGAGCTTTGGAACGACGTTGGCGTTCGACTCGCCGGCGGCGAAGGACGCCGGGCCGTTCAATTGGGGTTCGACGATGTGGCACGAGCTCGCGCACACCTTCACGCTCGGGACAACGAATAACCGGATCCCGCGATGGTTCTCGGAAGGGTTGTCGGTTTACGAGGAGCATCACGCCAAGCCAGGTTGGGGCTTTGGCGTGTCGCCGGATTTCCTTGCGGCGTTCAAGTCGAACAAGCTGGTGCCGGTGAGTCGCATGAACGACGGGTTCATGCATCCAGCGTATCCGCAGCAAGTGCAGTTCTCGTACTACCAGGCGTCGTTGGTGTGCGAGTTGATCGCGCGCGACTACGGTGGCGACGCCGCGTTGTTGAGGATGCTGCAGGCCTATAAGGACGGTCTGTCGACCGATCAGGTCTTTCAGAAAACCCTAAACATCGATATCAAGGAATTCGACAAGAAATTCGACGCGTATATTCGCGCGCGATTCGCCGGGGTGCTGCCGTCGCTGACGCCCGAGCCGCCCGACATTACGGCGAAGATGTCGAACGCCGAGCTGCTGGCCGCCGCGGCGAAGGCGCCGAATGACTTCGGCGTGCAACTGCTCGCCGGAATGGCGTTGATGGATCACGGCGACGTCGACGCGGCGATTCCACTTCTCGAGAAGGCGCGCGCGATGTTCCCGGAGTACGGTGGCGACGACAGCCCGTACGCGCTTCTTGCCGCCGCGTATGAGAAGAAGGGCAACAAGGTGAAGGAGACGCAGGCACTCAAGCAGTGGACGTCTCTCACGGAGACGAACATGAAGGCGTTGATGAAGCTCGCCGATCTGCTGCAGGAACAGGGCGACGCGACGGGCGCGGCAGACGCGCTGGATCGGGCGATCTTCATCAACCCGTTCGAGGTCGACACGCACAAGCGTTTGGCCGATCTCGCGCACGCGGCTGGCGACAAGGCGCGGACGGTTCGGGAGCGCGCCGCGATCGTTGCGCTTGGGCCGGTCGACAAAGCGGATGCGCTGTATCAGTTGGCGTTGGCGCAGCACGAGGCCGGCGACGACAAGGGCGCGCGGTCGAGCGTGCTGCGCGCGCTCGAGGAGGCTCCGAACTACGAGAAGGCGCAGACGTTGTTGCTCACGATCGTCGATGCACGCGGCGGGCGAAGCCCTGAGATCACGCCATGAGCATTGTCAGAATTGCCTTTGGTGCAACAGCCTTCTGTCTTGCGGCAACCACTGTTGCCGTCGCGCAGCGTCGTGGCGGCGGCGGTGGGTTCAACCAGTTCTTCGGCGGGCCGAACGACTTCTATGTGCCGCCGGCGTTTCATGGCAACCCGGTGTACGACGGCCGCGTGACCTTCGCGCGAATCAAGTATCGCGGCTATCAGAAGTTTGGACGCGAAGGACCCGGCTGGTCGCACGATTATCCGGATGCCGAAGAGAATTTCATGAAGATCGTGCGCGACATCAGCGCCATTCGGCCGTTCGTCGATGCCGGCCCGATTGTCGGGAGCGCGATCGTCGCACTGGATGACCCGATGTTGTTCAAGTATCCGGTCAGCTACATGTCCGAACCCGGCGGGTGGCAGCCGAACGACATCGAAATCGCCGGCTTGCGCAACTACCTCCTGAAGGGCGGCTTCATGATCTTCGACGATTTCCGCGAAGATCCGCGCCGAGGCTACGACTGGACGGTGCTGCGCCAGAACATGGCGCGTGCGCTCCCGAACGCGAAGTGGCTGGAGCTCAAAGGAACTGAGCCGATCTTCAACTGTTTTTTCAACGTTGATCTCCCCAAGGCCGTCAATTCCACGTCGGCGTACGGCATTCGGCCGCCGACGTATTGGGGGATTTACCAGGACAACGATCCAAAGAAGCGGCTGCTGGTGATCGCCAACGTCGACAACGACATCGGCGAATCGTGGCAGTGGTCAGCCTCCGGCTTCATTCCGATCGCGGCAGCGAATGAGACGTACAAACTCGGTGTCAATTATTGGATCTATGCGTTGACGCACTGAATGGGCCGATGGCGATTAGCGAGTGCCGGATGGCGAACGCACGCAGGATCGGCTCGCCGCTCACAGACTCCGACGGATGATTCACCGGTCGCTATCAGCCATTCGCCAATCGCCATCAGCCTTCCAAAGCTGTTTCCTTCCACCTGAGCTTCCCCCTTGGCCATCACTTCCGCTCCGCCAGCCCTCGATTCGTCCGACGACATTGCCCTCGCGGACCGGCTCAAGGCCGGTCACGACAGCATCCTCACCGAGCTGCACAAACTCATCATCGGCCAAGAGGAAGTCATCGAGCTCGTGCTGCTGTCGCTGTTCACCGGCGGCAACAGTCTCATCGTCGGCGTGCCGGGTCTCGCCAAGACGCTGCTGATCAACACGATCTCGCAGGTGCTCGACCTCAAGTTCTCGCGCATTCAGTTCACGCCCGACTTGATGCCGAGCGACATCACCGGCACCGACATCATCCAGGACGATCCCGAAACGCATTCGCGAAAGCTCGTGTTCACGCCCGGTCCGATCTTCGCTAACATCGTGCTCGCCGACGAAATCAATCGCACGCCGCCGAAAACGCAGTCGGCACTCCTCGAAGCGATGCAAGAGCACCGCGTCACGGTGCAAGGCAAGACGTACAAGCTCGAAGAACCGTTTCACGTGTTCGCCACGCAGAATCCGATCGAGCTCGAGGGAACATACCCGCTTCCCGAAGCCCAGCTCGACCGGTTCATGTTCAACATCGTGATGGACTATCTGCCCGAAGACGACGAAGTACGCGTCGCGACGTCGACGACGTCGGTGCAGACTTACAAGTTTAATCATGCCGTGAACGGCGCGGACATTCGCGCCTTCCAGCAGCTGATCCGTCGCGTCCCGATCGCCGAGCCCGTTGCGCGATACGCCGTGCAACTGGTGCGCGCAAGCCGGCCGGGGCCGAAAGCACCCGACTTCATCAAGCAATGGGTGTCCTACGGCGCCAGCACGCGCGCGCCGCAGCAGCTCATCCTCGGCGCCAAAGCACGTGCGTTGATGGACGGCCGCTACAACGTGAGCTTCGAGGATATCCGCGCGCTCGCGAAGCCGGTGTTGCGTCACCGAATCCTCATGAACTTCCATGCGGAGTCGGAGAAAGTGACGTCCGATCAGATCACGGAGAAGTTGCTGTCGTTCGTGCCGTATCCGAAATCGGGGATGTAGGTCGGCATGACCGCCGTCGCGTCGCCCGCCGCCAATACCTTTCTCGATCCCGCCGTCCTCGGCAAGATCGGGAATTTGGAGCTGCTCGCGCGCAGCGTCGTCGAAGGGTTCATCAATGGCTTGCACCGCTCGCCGAGTCTGGGCGCGTCGACCGATTTCGCGCAGCACAGGCTTTACATGCCGGGCGACGACATCCGGCGCATCGATTGGCGGCTCTACGCGCGCAGCGACAAGTACTTCATCAAAGAATACGAAGCCGAAACGAACACGAATCTCACGGTCATTCTCGACGTGTCCCCGTCGATGCGATATGGCGCGAACGCCGAGACGGGACGCCTGTCGAAGCTGACGTATGGGTGTTTTCTCGCCGCGTGTCTCGCGTACTTTTCGAACTTGCAGCGCGATCGCGTCGGACTCGCGACAATCGACACGGATGTCGTCGATTTCGTGCCGCCGTCGGCGAAACATCTCCAGCACATTCTGCACGTGCTCGACCGCGTCGAACGGACCGGCCGCGACGCGAAGTCGGCGCCGGGCAAGTCGACGCTGATGGAGCCGCTCAAAAAGCTTTCGGATTCTCTCAAGCGCCGCAGCCTCGTCGCGCTGATCTCGGACTTCTATGAAGATCCGGAAGAGATTCTCCGCGCGCTGGTGCACACGCGCGGTCGCGGGAACGAGATGATCGTCTTCCATCTGCTCGACCCGCGCGAGATCGACTTCTCGTTCGGCGACGCGACGAACTTCATCGACATGGAAACGGGCGAAAAGATGCCCGTCATCCCTGAATATCTCCGTGAGCAGTACAAGGAATTGGTGAAGGTCCACACGGCGGATCTGTCGAAACGCATCATCGGCGCGCGCGCCGACTACGCGATGTTCGATACGTCCAAACCGCTCGACAGCGCGCTGTTCGCGTTCCTCGCCGCGCGCCAGCGGTTCAATCGGGTGCGGTAGATGAATTTTCTCGCGCCCGCATTCTTCGCCGGCTTGTTGGCGATCGCCATTCCCGTCGCGATTCATCTGATCAATCGCGAACGGAAGGTCGTCGTCGAATTTCCGTCGTTGATGTTCCTGCAAAAAATTCCGTATCGGTCGGTGCGCCGGCAGAAGATTCGGCATCTCTTGCTGCTGCTCCTGCGATGTCTCGCGCTCGCGTTGCTCGTGCTCGCGTTCGCGCGGCCGTTCTTCGAGCGAAAGCACGTGGGCATTTCCGCGACTGGCGCGCGTGAGGTCGTCATTCTTCTCGACCGGTCGGCGAGCATGGGATATGCTGGCCGGTTCAAGAAAGCACAGGACGCCGCGAAAAAAGTGGTGAGCGGACTTGGTCAGTCGGATCGCGCGACGCTCGTGCTGTTTTCTACCGACGCGTCTGTGGCAACGGAGCCGATGGCAACGCCCGGTCGCGTGAACGCCGCGATCTCCGCTGCGAAACTCGGTTCCGAGGCGACGCGGTACGCGCCGGCGCTCAAGCTGGCGTCGCAAATCCTGAGTGCGTCGACGCAACCCCGGCGTGAAGTTGTGTTGATTTCAGACTTTCAGAAAGTCGGTTGGGCGAACCACAACGAAATCGTGTTTCCGCTCGGGACGACGGTGACCCCAATCGATCTCGGCGGCGCAGTCGCAGCGGACGTCGCGGTGTCCGCCGTCACGACGGATCGCGACAGCACCGGCGACCGGGATCGTGTGACCGTCGCTGCCCGCCTCGTGAACACCGGCAGCGCGCCAAAGCCCGTTGACGCGACGCTCGCAATCGGTGGACGCGACGTCAACACGCAGCGCGTCGTCGTACCGGCGAGTGGAACGAAACAGGTGGCGTTCACGTCGATTGCCGTGCCGAGTGGCGCGACGAAGGGCGTTGTGCGAATTACGCCGGATTCGTTGACGCAAGACGATGTGTTGAATTTCACCGTCGCTCCGGATGAAGCGGTGCCGGTGTTGATCGTGGAGCCGGCGAGTCCGCGGCCCAATCAGAGTTTGTATCTGACACGAGCGCTGGAGATCGGCGATCGTCCGCGGTTTCGTGTCGATGAGAAAGGCGTGGATGCGTTGACGCCGCGTGATTTCGATGGCCGCGCGCTCGTGGTCCTTGATGAAGTTGCTCCGCCCACGGGTGCTGTTGGCGCGCGGCTGCGCGTGATGCTCGACGGCGGCGCGGGCGTGCTGATTGTTCCGGGCAGCGAGCGCACCGAAACGTGGTCGTCCGACTGGCGCGCGATCATGCCGGCGACGATCGGCGCGTCAGTCGATCGCAGCGGCGACGCCGGCGGCACGCTGTCGTCGGTGGATTACGCGCATCCGATTTTCGAGTTGTTCAATGCGCCGAGGAGCGGGGATTTTTCCACGGCAAGATTTTTTCGGTATCGGACGTTGGCCCCCGCAGTTGGTTCGGTAACTCCCGCACGGTTCGACGACGGGTCGCCGGCGATCGTCGAGAAGACTGTCGGCAGCGGCAAACTCGTGGTGTGGGCGTCGTCGTTCGACAACTCGTGGACCAATCTTCCGCTTCAGCCCGTCTTTCTTCCGTTCGTGCATCAGCTCGGGAAGCATGTGGGTCGATATGCCGATCCGCGTCCGTCGTTCATCGCGGGGGAGGTGCTGGATTTGTCGCGCCACGGAGAGTTGACGGCGCAGTTTACAGGCGGCAAGGCGGCGGATACGGCCACAACGCTGATCGTCGAGGCGCCGTCGGGGGCTCGCGAGCGCGTGTCGGCGACGGGAACTAACCATCTCGTTACCCTTCACGAACAGGGGTTTTACGAATTGCGGGGACAGAATACCGCCGCAGGCAGCGGGCGTCCCATTGCGGTGAATGTCGATCCTGCGGAATCGGACTTGTCGCATCTCGATCCGCAGGACGTTGTCCTTGCGGTGACGGCGTCCAGTGGGCAGCGTCAACCTGGTATGGATCTCAACACCGCCACTCCTCAGGATCAGGAGCGGCGGCAGCGGGTATGGTGGTATCTACTGCTCGGCGCGCTGTTGTTGATGGGCGTCGAGACGGCGTTGTCGAATCGGTTGTCGAAAGCGGCGGCGACGTAACGCAGTAGGAAACGAGGCGGGACGCACGTGCGGCTCGCAATGGGGTGACCATGGAAAGCACAGACGGGGACCGACTCGCGTCGGAGCAGGCGCGCCTCCTTGAGGTTGTTCGCGGCGTCCGCAATCGCTATCGAGCCAAACGTGCGTTGCGCGGCGGAGCGATTGCCATTGCGGCGAGCTGGGTTGTGCTGGCGGTCGCGTCGTACGCGTTGAGTCTTCTTAAATACTCCGACGGCGCGGTTGTCGGCGGACGGATCATTGCCGGGTTGCTGATCGTCGGGATCGTCGCGCGGTTCGTGGTGATGCCCTTGTTGCCAAAGCTGCGCGACGAGCAGGTCGCCCTGTACCTGGAAGAGCATGAGCATTCGCTAAAGGCGAGCGTCATCACGGCCGTCGAGATGCAGTCACCGTCGCCGGCCATGGCCGGTGCGATGCGGTCGCCGGCGCTCATCGATCGCCTCACCCGTGCCGCGCTGGATCGGGTGCACAAGGCGAACGACGGCCGCGCGGTCGACTCCGGCGAGCTGCGCACTAATGGCGGAATCTTTCTCGCGGCGCTCGCGATTGCGTCGTTGCTCACGATCTTTGGGCCGCCCGTGTTGCGCAACGGCTTTCGTCTGATTGCGTCGCCGTGGAATCGTCCTGAAGCCACGACGCCGTTCAGCATCGCCGTCGAGCCGGGCAATACGACGATCGCCAAGGGCGGTGATGAGTTGATCGAAGCGCGGCTGCGTGGCTTCCAGTCCGAGACCGTCGAGTTGCTCGTGCACGACGCCGACTCCACCGCGTGGACGCGCGTTCCAATGCTTCCGGACAGCACGGGCCAATATGCCTTCCGACTGTTCGACATTGCCGGCAAGACGCAGTATGCCGTCGAAGCGAACGGCGTTCGATCGACCGTCTACACGATCGACGTCTCGAATCTTCCGTTCGTCAAGCAGGTCGATCTCCAGTATCGATTCCCGGCGTACACGCAACTCGCGCCGCAGAACGTTGACAGCACCGGCGACATCGCCGCGCTCAAGGGTACGATGGTGCGCATTCGCGTGCAGCCAACGGTGCCGACGCAGGGCGGCCGCGTGGTCGTGGACGGCGGCGATACGCTGAAGCTCGTTCCGACCGGCGATGGCTCGCTGATGGCGATGCTCCGCGTCGACAAAGCAGGATTCTATAAAGTCGAGCTCGAGGGTCCATCGGGCAAAATGGTGACAGGTTCGCTCGACTATACCATCGACGCGCTCCCCGATCGTCCGCCTACAGTGCAGTTCGTGAAGCCGGGCCGCGATCAAAAGGTGCTGTCGGTCGACGAGGTCTACACCGAAGTGAAGGCCGACGACGACTACGGCGTCGCAAAGCTGGACCTGATCTATTCGGTAAATGGTAGTCCCGAAAAGACGATGTCGCTCGCCGATGGCACGAAGGCGCTGCGGGAAATTTCGGCGGGCTACACCTTCATGCTCGAGGACGATCATCTCGAGCCGGGCGACGTCGTGTCGTACTACGCCCGCGCCATCGACAACAACGCGGTGAGCGGCGCGCAGAAAGCGACGACCGACATCTATTTCCTGCAGGTTCGCCCGTACGAGAACGACTATCGCCAGCGTCAGAGTCCTCCGGGCGGCGGTGGCGGCGGTGGGGGACAGCCGCCGGACGATGCAGGCCAGCTGTCGCAGAAACAGCGCGACATCATCGCCGCGACGTTCAAGACCACGCGTGACAGTGCTCAGACCGATAAGAAATCTCTCGAGGAGAATCTTGCGACGCTGCGGCTCTCACAGCAGCGTTTGCGAGAGCAGGCGGCGCAGCTCGTGTCGCGTTTGAAGGAGCGCGGCATCGCGGCGTCTGACAGTAATTGGAAGAAGGTCGCGGAGATTCTGGAAATCGCCACGGCCCAGATGGATACGGCGGAAAAGAAGTTGACGGCTGGCGCGCCCGGCTCCGCGCTTCAGCCGGAGCAACGTGCCCTGCAGCAGTTGCAGCGCGCCGAATCGGTGTTCCACGAAATTCAGGTCGCGATGAATCAGCAGGGCGGTGGTGGCGGCGGCGGCGGTGGCAACAAGACCGACGCACAGGATCTCGCCGACATCTTCGAGTTGCAGAAGGATCGTCTACGCAATCAGTACGAGACGGTGCAGCGCGGCCAGCAACAGAATCAGCAGCAACAGCAGGCAGACAATCAGGTCGATGCGACCGCGGAAAAGCTTCGCGAGCTCGCCGCGCGGCAGCAGCAGGAGAACGATCGCGCTCGTCGAAAGGCCGACAGCCTCAGTCAGATGGGCGCGTCGGGTTCGTCGGGCGGTCAGAGCGAGCGCGATCTCGCGCAGCAGGCAGAAGATCAAGCACGTCAACTCGAGCGTCTCGCGCGCGAGAAGCAGTCACCTACATTGGCCGACGCCGCGCGTCGGTTGCAGGATGCGGCCAGGAGCATGCGGAAAGCCGCGGCGAATAACGGCAGTCAGAAGTCGGGTGACGCCACGCAGGCGATGAACAATCTCAACGAGGCGCGCCGGCTGCTCGATCAGGAGAAGTCCGGCCGGTCGACGCGCGACATCGATGACGTGATGAAGGCGGGCCAACAGCTCGCCGATCAGGAGAAGAAGGTTCAGTCGGACATCGACAAGCTCGGGCAGCAGGCGGGCCAGAGCGCGAGCGCGGAACAGCAGCAACAGCAGCAACAGCAGCAACAGCAGCAACAAATGAAACAGTCGATCGCCGCGGAGAAGAGTGCGATGGCGGCTGGCGTTAAAGATCTCAAATCGAAGCTCGATCGGATGGCACTCGATACGCGCAAGGACCAGAAGGATCTCTCACGCGCGCTCGGCAACACGGCGGACACGCTGCGCAACCGAAAGACCGAGGAGAAGCTCCGCTATTCTATGCAGCAGGCGACTGTTGCTCCGCAGGATTGGATGAATTCGAGCGAGAAGCAGATCGCGTCGGACATCGATCAGCTCGGTCAGCAGCTGAAGCAGGCGCAGGCGGCGGCGCAGGGAATCAATAATCAGCGTCAGCAGGCGCAGGCCGCGGACAAGGCACGCGATCTCGTCCGCGGTCTGCAGTCGATGGACGAGCGGATGCGTCAGCGCGCGGAGCAGAATGCCAATCAGCAAGGCCAGCAAGGCCAGCAAGGCCAGCAAGGCCAGCAAGGCCAGCAAGGCCAGCAAGGGCAACAAGGGCAACAAGGGCAACAAGGGCAACAAGGGCAACAAGGGCAACAAGGGCAACAAGGGCAACAAGGGCAAC
>JBDTAE010000072.1:0-4984 GCA_039924785.1 Gemmatimonadaceae bacterium
TCGGGTTGGCCAACGGGACGATCGAGACGCGCGAAGGTTTGGCCGGCGAGCAACGGAATTCCCATCGCCGCGAAGTACCCGCCGCTGGTTTGCTCGAACATCGACAACGACGGAAGCTTGTCGCCTGGTAACGCCGGTGCGTCTTCTCGCCAAATCGGCTCCATGTCGTCGCCGTCGAGCTCGAGCGGAACACGCGACGTCACACCAACGTGCTTCACGCCTGGCAGCGCCCCGACTCGGTCGATGACTTGTTGATAGAAGCGCGTGATGTCAGCGCCGCCCGGAAAGGCGGTGCGCGAGGGAGACACCCACATCGTCAGAGTATTCGACGGATCGAACCCCGGCTTCACGTCGTGCAGCTTTTGAAACGTGCGTCCGAGCACGCCCGACGTCGCGAGTGCCATGACCGCGAGCGCGACCTGCGCCGTGACAAGCGTCGCGCGCATGCGCTGGCGTCCCACTCCCGACGTACCGCCGCGGCCCCCGTCCTTCAACACAGATCCCAAATCGGCATCGCCTCGACGGAGCATCGGCAAGACGCTGAACACCACGGCAACGAGGACCACGACGACGAGCGCGAACGCCATGCTTCCAAACCCGACGCTGACTTCGGCGAGGCGAGGAATATCCGGCGGTCCCCACGCGACGAACATCCGCACACCCGCGATCGCCAGCGCGACGCCAATGACTCCGCCCAGCATCGACAGCACCACGCCTTCGGCGAAGAATTGTCGGAGCAAGTGTGCCCTGCCGGCGCCGAGCGCCGTGCGAACCGCGGTCTCACGATGCCGCGCTTCCGCGCGAACCAGGAGCAGATTTGCGACATTCGCGCACGCCACCCCGAGAATGAGAATCGCGGCGCCACCGACAATCCACAGAATCGACGCGAACGATCCAACAATGTCGTCGCGCAACGGGTCGAGAACGACGATGGGTTTCGCCTTGTCGAGCAACATCTGCGTCGGGACGCCGGGAGCCAAGTTCGGCGACAGCTCAGGCGCTCTCGGCAAAACGCTCTGCATTTCCGCGGTCGCTTGCTTGATCGTCACTCCGGGCTTGAGCCGCGCGATGCCGTTGTAGTTGAAACCTCCCGGAGTCGGGTCATTCCGATCGATCTGTTGCGGAACCCAGATTTGCGTTTCCGCATCAGGAAAGTGGAATGACGGTGACATCACGCCGATGACCTGATATTGTGCCGCGCTCACTTCGATCGACTTGCCGATGATGTTGGGATCCGCGCCAAACCGACGCTTCCACAGCCCGTCGGAGATCAGCACGACGTTCGGACCCTTCGGCGCGTCCTCCTCTGCGCTGAAATTCCTCCCAACGCGAGGGCCCGTCTCGAGCAGCGGAAGCAAGTTCGCGGTCATCGATGCCGCGTGCACTCGCTCCGGTGGCGTTCCTGTGCGATCGCCGCCGAGGTTCACTGACGTTTGCTTATACACACCAATGCCCGCGAGACTGTGCGCGAACTCGGTGTATGTGAGATACGTCGCGAGCCCCTGCGTCGCGTGCTTCGCGTCCACGCCGGGAAGATCGTGCCATGCACCGACGAGGCGGTCGGGATGGCCATACGGAAGTTGTCTGATCGCAATTGCGTCGACGACACTGAAGATCGCAACCGTCGCGCCGATGCCGACGCCGAGCGTGAGCACCGCGGTGACCGCAAAAGCAGGAGCGCGGCGAAGAGAGCGCCACGCGTACGCGAGCGACTGCATTGGCATCGGATAGGCCTTTTCGCTGGAGTCCTTGGATCGTACGGACGTTCGCGCGCGGAGTTTCGGGGAAGACATCCGGCGCAACTTTGCGGTCCGAGCTGCCGACGCTGTACAAAAGGCCGAGCGACGCTTCAGCAAGGCCGACGCTTCAACCAGTCGGTTTGGTCGCGACGATGACGATCGTCCACGCCGACCGCTGGAGGGGTTCACCCCGCGTTCGAGGGACGCCAGCAAGAGTTTAACAAACGTTAATGCTTGCGACGATGGACGGGCTTGCTGGGTAGTTGAATTTTACCAGGCGGCAAATGTATCATCTGTTTACCGCTCACTCTCGCTGGCAAGGTCCCGATAATTTCCGCACGCACCCCACTACACGAAAATCGCGCGAGCGGCGCGCAACTCGACGTCCTTCGTCGATCATTCTGGATCGCTGCCGCCGCCCTCATTGGCATCTGCCTTACCGCCGCGTTGAGTTACGCCGGCGATCGTCGCATCGCGGCTGCGGTCCTCGACGCGCGCGAACGCGGCCGCCTTGCTCGCGAAACATTCTCGCTGCTGCTCGATCGAGAGTCCGCAGTGCGCGGCTTTCTCTTGACGCACGACTCTGCGTCTCTCGCGCCGGATTTCAATGCGCGCCGGATTCTACGCCTCAAGGCCGATTCGCTGAACCGCCTCGCCGCGGACAAAGGCCAAGATTCACTCGTGCGAATCGCGTGGGCCTCGGCCGAGAAGTGGGACGCCGGGTTCGCGCAGCCGGCGCTGTCGGGAAAGATCGCGGCTACGGCAGCGCTCGCCGGAAAACCACTCTTCGACGACGTTCGCGGCGCGTTCGGCGCCCTGCTGTCATCCAACAATGCCGACTTCGATCGCGCGATCGAGAGCGGCAACACACTCCGGGAGTGGGCCGGCGCAGTCGTCCTCGCCGAGTTGGCGTTGATCGGCTTTGGATTCTGGCTGCTGCGGCGCAGTGTCATCTCGCAGGCTTCGGAATTGATCGACCAACAAACGTCTCTCGAGGAGCAAGCGATCGAGCTCGAATCACAGGCCGCGGAGCTCGAGGGACAGACCGCCGAGTTGGAGGCACACGTCAGCGAGCTTGAGGCGAGCGGGCAGCGCGAGCACGAGCTCGTCGAGAATGCACGGCTCCTGAACCGTCGTCTCGCCGAAGCGCAACGCGTCGCGCAACTCGGCTACTGGGAAATCGACGCAGCCAATGGCGACGTGTTCTGGTCCGACGAGATGTATCGGCTCGCGGGACTCGAGGTTGGCCTCAGGCCCGCACCTACCGACCGCTTTCTCGATTTGGTGCATCCGAACGATCGGGAGATGATGCGGCGAGTGGCGACGGGAGCAGTGGACAACCCTACGGAGTTCACTGTGCAGTACCGGCTCCTGCCCGCCGATGCGCCAATGCGCACGGTCGAAGCGAAGGGGTGGCTAATCGTCGACGACAGCAAACAGCGCAAGCTGTGCGGAACGATTCAGGACATCACCGCGCGCGATCGGCTGGAGACGCAACTACGGCGGTCGCAGAAGATGGACGCGATTGGACAGCTCGCCGGCGGCATCGCGCACGACTTCAACAACATGCTCACAGTGATCGAAGGCTGTGGGAGTCTATTGCTCACCGATCACGCGTGGGATCCCTCCGCGCGCGAGTTGATCAGCGAAATCAACGCCGCCGCGAACCGCGCCGCCGCGCTCACCCGGCAACTGCTCGCCTTCAGCCGGCAGCAGGTGCTCCAGCCGCGCGTGGTCGATGTGAACGAGGCGATCGGCGGCGTCGAAACCATGCTGCGGCGCTTGATCGGCGCGCATATCGATTTCCAGACGACGCTCGACCGAACATTGTACAAGGTAAAGGCCGATCCCGGCCAGCTCGAGCAAGTTCTCATGAATCTCGCGGTCAATGCGCGCGACGCGATGGCCGACGGCGGGCGGCTTACGCTCGAAACCGCCAACGTCTGGTTCGACGATACGCAGGCAAAGCTGTACGGCTCGATCAAGCCCGGCGCGTACGCGATGCTCGCGGTCTCGGACACGGGTCATGGCATCGCGCCGCACGATCTCGAGCGAATCTTCGACCCTTTCTTCACGACGAAGGAAGCCGGCCACGGCACTGGGCTCGGGCTGTCGACCGTGCACGGCATCGTCGAGCAATCGGGCGGCTACATCACGGTCTATAGCGAGGTCAGTCGCGGCACCGTGTTCAAAGTCTACCTTCCGCGCGCCACGGCCGACGATGTTTCAGAAGAGCTCATCACGAACACGGATGCCATGCCGAGAGGTACTGAGACCATTCTTCTCGTCGAAGACGACAAACCGGTGCGCGACATTTCCGCGATCATTCTGCGCCGCCAGGGGTACACGGTCATTGAAACGTCGAGCGGCATCGAAGCGCTCCGCGCGTGCGAAGATCCCACGGTGTTGTTCGACCTCGTGGTAAGTGACATGATCATGCCCCAAATGGGCGGACGCGAACTGTCGGCCCACGTCGGTCGGCTTCGTCCCGGAGTACCGATGCTGCTCATGTCCGGCTATACGCGAGACTCCATGCTGCACAACGCGGAGTTCGCCCCTGGTACACACTTCATCGAGAAGCCATTCACGCCGGCGACGCTCGCCCGGCAAATTCGCAGCGCGCTCGACTCCCGCCGGCCCATCTGAATCAAGGCGACTTCGGATGTCCCATCTCCGGCACCGTTCTTCCGAGGAATTGTTCGAGTGGTTGCTGGTCCCCGCCAATGCGCGTGTTGTCCATCAGGTTGATCATGCGCGCGCTCGCGAGCGCATCGTTGACCGGCACGTGACGCTCCTGAATGAGGTACGCGGCCCACAGATGGCTTGCTCGCCACGCGATGGTGCAGTGCAGAAGTACTTTGCCATCGGCTGACGACATTGCGTCGGCGAACGTCTTTACGGCGGCCGGCGAATACGGAAACTCCGGCGTGCCGCGCATCGGGATGTACACGTACTTCATGCCGAGTTGTTTCACGAGAGCCGCTTCGTCGAAAGAGACACTCTTTGTCATCTCTTCCGGCGACCGCAGGTTGACGACGGTAGTGACGCCGCGCGCCTTCATCTCGCGGAGTCCTCGTTCCGTCGGCTGGCCGGCGATGAACATGTCGTCGCCGACTTTAGAGAATTTCGCCAGGAACAGGCCCGTGGTATCGAGAGCGACCGGCGTGGGAATTGTGTTGCTTGGCGACGGGCCGGCGACGCGTTGGGCCTCTCCGCGAGCCGCCATGAACACCAGCACGGTCGCG
>JBDTAE010000073.1:0-39446 GCA_039924785.1 Gemmatimonadaceae bacterium
TCGTTCAATGCTGCGGGCGTAATGGCGCTCGTATGCATTTTCTTGTTCTGGGGAATATTTCCGATCTACGCCTTGCGCACCATTGCCACAAGCGTTTTTCTCGCGCACTTGGTCGCACAATCAGAAATTCGAATCGTCCCATTTCACCCAGACCACTGCGGCGGACTTCGTCCGGTCGGAAGACTCGGGTTGCGAAATCAGTACGCATTGTCAATCGGCGGATTGAACCTCGTATTGTTGCTGGTGGTTTCCCTTGCATTTCTCGACGTTCCTGAGGGGCTCTGGGGACTCATTGTCGCATCGGCGTTTTGCTATTTCCTAATCGGTCCAATTGTCTTCCTTGGTCCTCTCATGCCTTTTCGTGGAGGCATGCTCAGGACCAAGCGTGATCTGATGGGCACCGTGGCGCGAAGACTTCGCCGGGAGCTGGCGCGCGTCCGAATTGCGTTGGAATTCGGCGAGGTGACGAAGAACGACGAAGAACTCCTCGAACGCTTGAAAAAGGTGGGCACGCTGATCGATGAGCTCCCTGTGTGGCCATTCGATGCAGCGACTCTTCGAAAATTCCTGACGGCATACTGTCTTCCGCTCATCGCGTCGGGTGGGCTCGCTCTCGCCAAGTTCGCGCTGTCGGCGATAGTGGCTGCGGCGCGGGGCGGTCGCTAACGTCAAGAGACACCGACGAACTCGCGAAACGCATATCGGCGTGGCAGAATCAATCATGGACGACGACGACGCCTGAGCGATGGCGAGGATCGTTTATCGCTTTTGACCGCGGCGACGAACCCGTCTGTGCATAGGAATGACGACGGAGAGTCGGCTTCGCTCGTGCGGGCTAGTTTTCAGCGTCGAGGAGTGCGCAGACATTAGCGTCCCGTTACGCGTAGAACCGCGGAGGTCAGCATGGCGTCGGTCATTCCGCTCGCACGAGATAGAGGTTCGCGCCGGTCCGTAGCGCCGGATCATCGCCGCGTCGCCGCGATCGACATCGGGTCCAACTCGATTCGGCAGATCATTGCCGATGTGTCGCCGGAAGGCGCCATTCAGGTCGTCGACGAAATGAAAGCAGCGCCCCGCCTCGCGACTGGCCTGTCCGCGACGGGAGAGCTGTCGGAACCGTCAATCCACGCGGCACTCGAGGCGCTCGAGCGCATGGCGACGCTCGCCAAACAACTCGGCGCAACACGCATCGATGCCGTGGCGACGAGCGCCGTGCGCGACGCGAGCAACGCGGCAACATTCCTCGCTCAGATTCATCGCGCGACCGGGCTGCGCGTCCGCGTGCTCGACGGCGACGAAGAAGCGCGTCTCAGTTTTCGGAGCGCCGTCGCTCATTTCGACATGGGCGTCGGCCGCACCATCGTGATCGACATCGGCGGCGGCTCGCTCGAGCTCGCGCTCAGCGCGGAAGGCGTCATCGAACGACTCGGCTCACTGCCCTTTGGCGCGATTCGTCTCACGGAAGAATTCTTTCATCGCGGCATCACGCCAAAGGCGATGAAGAAGCTGCGTCGTACCGTGCGCGACGAAATTCGCGCGTTCATTCCGCTGCGCGATTGGCGCGGCGCGCAGATCATCGGCGCGGGCGGCACGTTCACGAACCTCGCCGGCATTCATCTCTCGCGACAGGGCATCTTCACCGCGAGATCGGTGCATGCCGCCCGCATTCCCCGTGCGGATCTCGAGCATATTCTGAACTCGCTCGCCGAGATGACGCCGGAGGAGCGACGCGGCTTGCAGGGACTGAATCCGGAGCGAGCGGACATCATCGTCGCCGGAATCGCCGTGGCGGCCGAGGTGCTGCGCCGCGTCGAGGCGAGAGAGATTCTCGTGTCGCGGTACGGCATTCGCGAAGGACTGCTCCTCGAAGCGGCGCGCGTCACGCCCACGATCGCCGATCCGGGCGAAGCGCGCGCGCGGTCAGTGAGTGAGTTCGCCGAACGCTGCCACGTCGAGCAACCGCACTCCGGACACGTGCAGCGGCTCGCGCTGCTGCTCTTCGATGCCCTCGGGGAACGCCTTGGGTGCACGAGAGAAGACCGGCAAGCGTTGTCCGATGCGGCGTTGTTGCACGATGCCGGATATCACATCAGCTACGAGCGACACCACAAGCATTCGTATCATCTCATCCTGCACGCCGATCTTCTTGGCATAGCGCCGTCGGAGCAGGTTGTCGTCGCGAACGTTGCGCGATACCACCGCGGTTCGGCGCCGAAGAAGCCGCACCGGAACTACGGGGCGCTGGACGCCACGCTTCGCCGGCGGATCAAGCGGCTGTCAGCGCTGCTGCGCGTGGCCGACGGTTTGGATCGGGGGCATGTGGGCGCGGTTGGCGATTTGAAGATTCGGTGGACCCAACGCGCGATTCGGTTGACGCCCGTGCCGGTCAACTCGCGGGCGAACATGCGGCTCGAGATGTGGGGCGCGCATCGCAAATCTGAGCTGCTGTCGAAAGTCGCTGGGATACCGGTGCAAGTCATCGCGCCGGATGGGAACGTCTTTTCGTCGGATGACGTCGAGACTGGCGAGATCGAGTAGCTCGCGAGCGGGCTTTGGAGCATTCCTCGAGAAGCGTAGTTAGCCCTGGCGGATTCAACCGGTGAGTGCAACAGCAGTTTGATTTGCATATACTCACCGGAGGTTGTTGATGGCGGAAATGGGACGTCCTGGACTGTCACCGAGCAAGAAGCAGGAGTTGTGGGCGCGGTTCAAAGCCGGTGAATCGTTCACGGCCATTGGGCGGGCGCTCGGGAAATCGGTGGGGTCGATCTATGCCGTTGTTCGGGCGCGTGGCGGTATCGCCCCGGCCCTTCGTCGCCGGGCCGCCGGGGCGCTGACCAGTGCAGAGCGCGAAGCCATTTCGCGCGGTCTGTCCGCCGGAGAGTCCGTGCGTGCGCTTGGGCGATCGTTGGGCCGAGCACCATCGACGATCAGTCGCGAGATTACTCGGAATGCAGGTCCTCACCGGTATCGCGCTCTCGACGCGGATGCACGGGCATGGCAGCAGGCGAAGCGGCCCAAGCTCGGGTGTCTCGCGACCACCGCTCGGCTTCGGGTGGTGGTCGTCGCCAAGCTCCAGGCGAACTGGTCGCCCGAGCAGATCGCGGGCTGGCTCGTGACCGCCTATCCGGATGACGCCACGATGCGGGCGTCGCACGAGACGATTTATCGCAGTCTCTTCGTGCAGGCGCGCGGCGTGTTGAAGCGCGAACTCACCGCGCACCTCCGCACACGTCGTCCGATCCGGCGGAGCAAGCGGGCGACCAAGGCAGGGCAGTTGCGGGGACAGATTGTCGATGCCGTATCGATCGCCGATCGGCCGGCCTGCATCGAGGACCGCGCCGTCCCGGGCCATTGGGAGGGGGATCTCATCTCGGGGGCGAAGAATAGCCATATCGCGACGCTGGTGGAGCGACAGTCACGCTATGTGCATCTGGTGCGCGTGACAGCGAAGGACACGACGACCGTGGTCTCTGCGCTGATTCGAGAAGTGCAACAGCTCCCAGCCGGCGTCATGGCATCGCTGACGTGGGATCGTGGACTCGAGATGGCGCAGCACCATCGCTTCTCTGTGGCCACCGATGTCGCCGTGTACTTCTGCGATCCGAAGAGCCCATGGCAGCGTGGCACCAACGAAAACACGAATGGCCTCCTCCGCCAATACTTTCCCGACGGCACGGACTTATCAACGTACACGCAGAAGGCGCTCAATCGGATTGCTCTTCAGCTCAACACGCGACCTCGGAAAACGCTCGGCTTCCGCACGCCTGCCGCTATACTTGCCGAAGGTGTTGCACCGACCGGTTGAATCCGCCCTTAGTTAGTTAGCACTCAGTACTCAGAATTCAGTTGCCGCCTCGCCAAGTTCGATGGCATTGAAGAAGGATCCGGAGTTTCGGATCCTTCGTCCCGGCTTTGGACTTTCGATGCGCGCAGACCGCGAGCTGCGGTACGCCAGTGAGCCGAGCGAAGCTCAGCCGGCTCGCGACTCGGCCTTTTCTTCGCTGACGACTCCAACTCCCCATGAGTTGCGCATGAGCCGCTCATGCGACGCCCGCGCCGGCCCATCCGGTTCGCGCTGCCACCACACGCCGTCCGCTCCGAGCCGCCACGCCTGACGGTTGTCGTCCAGGTAGGTCGACAGCAGCGAACGTAAGCGCTCGTGCTGGGCGGGCGACTCCACCGGCGCAACGGCTTCAACCCGACGATCGAAGTTGCGCGGCATCCAGTCCGCCGACCCGAGATAGAATTCTTCGTTGCCGCCGTTCGCGAAGTGCCAGAGTCGCGAGTGTTCCAGGAAGCGACCGACGATACTCGTGACGCGAATGCGATCGCTCACGCCCTCGATCCCCGGACGAAGGCAGCAAATGCCTCGCACGATCAGATCGATCTCCACGCCCGCCTGCGATGCGCGGTACAGAGCGTCGATGACCGGCGCGTCCACGAGCGCGTTCATTTTCGCGACGATTCGCGCGGGCAACCCAGTGGCTGCGTGCTGCGCCTCGCGCTCGATCAATTCGATCACGCGGTTGCGCAGGTTCACCGGAGCGATCAGCAACTTGCGGTAAATGAGCTGTCGCGCATACCCAGTGAGCGAGTTAAACAGGTCGCTCACGTCGGCGCCGATCGACGGGCTGCACGTGAACAAGCCAACGTCGGTGTACAGACGTGCCGTTTTCGAATTGTAATTCCCGCTACCCAAATGCACATATCGACGGATGCCGTCCGCCTCGCGGCGAACGACGAGCGCAGTCTTCGCGTGGGTCTTGAGATTCGCCGAGCCGAACGCCACATGCACGCCGGCGTTTTCGAGCTGGCGTGCCCAAACAATGTTGTTCGCTTCGTCGAATCGCGCTTTGAGCTCGACGATGACCGCCACCTGCTTGCCGCGTTGGGCGGCGTTGACGAGTGCTTGCACCAACGCGGTATCACCCGATGTGCGGTACAGCGTGAGCTTGATGGCCAGCACCTGGTCATCGTACGCGGCCTCGTCGAGGAAGCGCTCGACCGTCGCCGTGAACGAGTCGAACGGATGATGCACGAGCACATCGCCCTCGCGAATCACGTCGAACAGACTCCGCGACGGATCGCGCATCTCGTTCGGAATGATCGCGGTGAACGGCGGATCCTTCAACGCCGGGAGATCGACCGTGCAGAGGCTTATGAGATCACTCAATCCCAGGAGGCGCCCCGCGTCCTGAATGTCTTTTTCCGCCAAACGCCCCGGCTCGGGGACGTCGTCCTCCCGCAGCTCGTCGAGCAACAGCGCACGAAGATGCGTGGGCATTTCGTCCTGGACCTCGACGCGAACGACCTCGCCGAAGCGTCGCTTGAAAACCTGCTCTTCGATCGTCGCGAGCAGATCTTCTGGCTCCTCGAGCGGAATCTCGAGATCGGAGTAGCGCGTGATCCTGAACGTGTACCACGCCAACACCTCCATGCCCGGAAAGAGCGCCGTCAAGTTGGCCCCAATCACCTGTTCGAGAGGAACGAAGTGATTCGGCCGTCCATTGACCGGCATCCACCGCGGAAGACTCTTCGGCACCTTCACGCGCGCGAAGTGCATCGTGGCTTTTTCCGGATCTCTGATCTCGACCGCGAGCGACAACGAAAGATTCGAGATGTATGGAAACGGATGCCCGGGATCGACCGCCAACGGCGTGAGCACGGGGAAGATCTGCGACTCGAACCGCTCGTCGATCTCGCCCCACTCGCTCTGTGAGAGTTCGCTCACGGTCAGCAAGCGCACGCCGTTCATCCCCAGCTCGTCGAGTAGCGTCGTCATGCAACGGCGCTGCAAGGCGGACAGCCGCGCCACTTCGGCGTCGATCGCGTCGAGTTGCTCCTGCGGCGTGAGACCGTCCGGGGGCGTCTGCACGACGCCCGCCGCGACCTGTCGCCGAATGCCGGCGATGCGAACCATGTAGAACTCATCGAGGTTCGCGCTGAAGATGCCCAGAAATTTCACGCGCTCCAGGAGCGGGACGCGAGGATCGAGCGCTTCGTGAAGCACGCGTGCGTTGAATGCGAGCCAACTGAGCTCGCGGTTGAGGTAGAGCGACGCGCTTACGGTTCCGTCAGCCATGTGCAAAGAATGGGGATGAGAAAAGTCGACGGACGAATAGTCATACGAATAGTTATACGAGGGCCGGCTCGGCGCCTGCGACCCAGTTCGCGATAATTGGCGTCACGAACTCGTCACTTCTTGCCTAATATTGCAATTATCGCCCCCGGGGAGGACTATCGGCGTTTGTTCGGAGGGCTCGGTATGGCGTAGCCCGTTCGAGCGTTGCGCGCGGACTTGGACCTCGACGGGTCACTCTGCTACACGCTTACCCCTACGGCGCTACCCAGCTGTCGCGGTCCAGATGTGATCCGCCGAGCTGAGCCCAGACCAGCTACATCGGAACAACGCGCGCCAAAATCCAGTACGCGATCGCCGCCATGATCGCCGCCGCCGGAATGGTGAGTACCCACGCCCACACGATCTTGCCCGCTATCCCCCAACGCACGGCCGACACGCGCTGCGTTGCACCGACACCCACGATCGAGCCCGTGATGGTGTGCGTCGTGCTGACGGGAATTCCAAAGTGGGTCGCGATCAGAATCGCCACCGCGCCTCCCGTCTCCGCGCAGAAGCCGCTCACGGGCCGCAACTTCGTGATGCGCGAGCCCATGGTGTGCACGATCCGCCATCCGCCGAACAACGTGCCCAGTGAAATCGCGCTGTACGCGCAGATCTCGATCCAATGCGGAATCGTGTTGTTGTCGGCGAGGTACAAGTGGTGAAGCCAGCCAGACTGATTCTGAAACAGCGTCTTCGCCGATACCAGCAGTCCGACGATGACACCCATGGTCTTCTGCGCGTCGTTGCCGCCGTGCGAGTACGACATCAGCGCCGAGCTCGCGAGCTGCGCCGGCCGAAATACACGATCTACTTTGGCCGCCGACGTCTTATGAAACAACCAAAAGACGGCCACCATCAGGATGTAACCGGCGAGCATGCCGACGAGCGGGGAGATCACGATGAACGACAACGTCTGAATCCACTTCGTGCCCCACGTGATCGCGACGAGCCCCGCCTTCGCCACGGCGGCGCCCGCGTAGCCGCCGATGAGCGCGTGCGAGGAGCTCGACGGAATACCGACGTACCACGTGATGATGTTCCAGAAGATCGCGCCGAGCAGCCCGCCGAGGATGACGTTCGGATTGACGATGCTCTGTTCGATCATCCCGCCGCCGATCGCCTTCGCGACGGCGAGCGTGCCAGTGAACGCGGCGGCGAAATTGAATATCGCCGCCCAGATCACGGCGGCGAGCGGACTCAGAACGCGGGTGCCCACGACCGTCGCGATGGAATTCGCTGAGTCGTGGAAGCCGTTGCTGAAGTCGAAGATGAACGCGATCACAACGATCGCGACAACGTACCAAATCACGCTCTGTAACCCGGGCTACGCGTTCTTGAGGGAGATACTCTGCAGCACCTGCGCGACGCCCATACAGCTATCGATCGCATTCTCGAGCGTGTCGTACATCTCTTTCCATTTGATGACTTCGAGCGGGTTCGGATTCCCGGAGAACAGCGCGCCGACGGCTTCGTGATAGATGCCGTCCCCCTCCTCCTCGAGGTGCTTGATGAGCGCGACGTGCTGATTCACCAGCGGCGGCTTGCGCATCTCGCGAACGGCGACCTCGATCTCTTTCGCGGCACGCAATAGAACGCCCGTGAGCTGCCGCGCCGGCGGCAATACCTCTGTGATGTGCAGCATCGTGAATCGGCGAGAGACACCGTCGAGCAGATCGATCACGTCGTCGAGACGCGATGCCAGGCGATGAATGTCCTCCCGGTCGATCGGCGTGATGAAACTCTTATCGATCCGCTGATTGATCGTGGCTGTGAGCAAATCGGCCTTGTGCTCGACGTCCTTGATCGCCTTGACGTGATCCGCCATGTGCGCGACATCGCCAAAGAGGACATCGACCATCTTCGCCGTCCCGGCCAGATGAGCGGCGAGCTGATCGAACAGCTCGAAGAATTGATCGTCGCGCGGCAGAAGACGGCCAAGCATGTTGCTCCGTGGGTGGGACCCGTTCACTTCGGCGCCGCGCCGCTCGACTGGAACGAACGTCACGACGGCGGGAAGTTATCGTAACGGCAACCCTTGGACCAGTTGGCCGCACCTCACCGCCGACTACCGCGGCGACAGCTCGTACTGCCGCTGTTCGCGAATGGCGTTACGCCGCTCCACGAGGCGCGGGTTCTCGAAGAGCTTTACGAGCACCATGCCGGCCAGAAACCCCCCGATGTGCGCCCACACAGCTACGCCGCCCGACATTTCCGTCGGACCGCCACCCCAATTAACCGCCAGAACCTGAAGGCCAAACCAGTAGATCAACACGAGCCAGGCCGGTATGGCGAACACTTTGAAAAAGATCACGAAGATGAACAGCATGTTGACCCGCACCTTCGGATAGAGGACCAGGTACGCTCCCAGCACTCCGGCAATCGCCCCCGACGCTCCGACCGTCGGAATCGGCGACGCGGGCTGCGCGGCGATGTCGACGCCGGCCGCGACCAGACCGCACGTGATGTAGAACGTCAGGAATCGGCCAGGACCCATGCTGTCTTCGATGTTGTTCCCGAAAACCCAGAAGAACATCGCATTGCCCAGGATGTGCAGCCAGCTTCCGTGCAGGAACATGGAGAAGATCGGCGTGAGATAATTGATCGGGTCATGGTCCACGAGACACGCCAAGTCTGGACCAAGCGGAACACCTGTTCCAACGACGGCGCGTCCCGTCAACTCGCCGGGAATCATGCCAAAATTGCAAATACTCGTGGCGAGCTTGAGGTCAGTGCCGGGAATGCCGCCTCCCTGCACCACGAACCACACAGCGAACATGGCGCCCAAGATGATCCAGGTCATCACCGGCGTGCGCAGCGTTGGGTTTTCGTCGGAAATTGGAATCATGGAATATCGAGCGGATACCGAAGTCTATTCAGAATGAAACCATCACATCAGTCTCACCGTTTCGCGAACCGAGCTAACATCGTACACCCGGCGTTCGTCCAACCACCACACACGGATGATCAGACAACCCTACGCTCGCGTCGCGCTCGGAGTTTTTCTCGTCCTTGGCCCTGCCGCTTCGGCGCAGTCGCACAGCGACCTCTCCGCGTACAGCGCATTGGTCGTGTCGCCGGTTGGCGCATTGACGCCGGTAGCACTCGACGACGGGCGCGCCGTTCCGGAACGGATGTCGGTCGGACTGAATTACGAACGGTGGCGATTTGACATAAACGATGCGATTCACAACAACGTCGGAGTCACCCTCTCGCATCGGCTCGGGTCGTCGAACACATCGCTCTCGGCGACGGGCGCGTATCTATCGGCAAGCTGTGATTGTTCAGGGTGGCTGTCTGGCGGGGTGTCTTTGAGGTCGATACTCCTCTCGACCGCGGGGCCCGGTGATCGTCCGCGATCGGGCGTGACGGGACACGTCGCCGTGGACGTCGAGGCTGGCGGCGCGCGGTTTCAGGGCATCGGGGCCGCGAGCGGCTATTCGGCCGCGGCAAACGCGGATATCGGTGGAAGCGTCTCCATTCGCGGTAGCTCGCGAATTGCAATTTCAGTGACGTTGGGGCTGGGCTGGGGCCACCTCAGCAGCGCGGACGAATCCGGCGACGGATTTCGGCCGGTGTACGGCGCGGCGGTCTCCTGGAAGTTGCCGCGAGGGGTGTCGGTCGATTTCGGTGCTCGACGGATTGTATTGAAAGGCGGGCCAACGGGGTACGGAGGCGGAATTTCTTGGCGAAAGCTCTAGGACGTCGAACTAACCGATTGCTCGCGATGACGCTCGGCGTTATCGCGAGCTCCTTTGCGTTCGCGTGCTCGGCGGATTCCGTCGTGAGTCCCGATATCACCAGCGGCTTCGACATCGGAACGGGATTGCACGGCATCAACGCCGGAAGCTTGAACCGCGAGTATGTGCTTCACGTCCCCAAGCTCAGGCCCATGACGAGCTCCGGCGTGCTGCTCGGTTACCCGCTCATGATTGTGTTGCACGGCAGTTCCGGCAGCGGCGAAGACATCCGTGCCACGACGAATATGGACTCGGTCAGCGAGGCCAATCGCACGATCGTTGCGTACCCGAACGCCGTCGGCGGAGCCGGCGGATTGTTTCCAACGGATTGGAACGCGGGCACCTGTTGCGGCGCCGCGGCCCGGGAAGGAATCGACGACGTCGGATTCATCAAGGCGGTGATCGCCGAGATTTCGGCAAAGATGCCGATCGACAAGAACAGGCTGTTCGTCGCCGGATTCTCCGACGGAGGCCGGATGGCCTATCGGCTTGCGTGCGAGCTTTCGACGCAAATCGCCGCCATCGGCGTCGTGTCGGGCAGCCTTAAGGTGGACGACTGCGCTCCTGCTAAATCAGTGGCCATCGTTGCCATCCATGGGACCGACGATCCGGTCGTTCCGTTCGACGACGACGCCGACACGCAGCCGTCGACCACCATGAGCGACATGGCGGAGACGATGCCGCCATCGGTGCAGTTCTGGATTTCCGCCAACGGTTGCAGTCAGGGGTCCGCCTCGAGCTTCACGGATCGGGTCGACCTTACGGCGTTTAGGCCCTGCAGCGGCTCCGACATCGCGTTCTACGCGATCAATGGCGGCGTGCATAGCTGGCCGATCCTCGTCAGCGTCACCGACGGCGACCCCGATCAAGCGTTCTCGGCTACGGCGGTTATCGCTGACTTCTTCCGCCACCATAGGCTGAAGTAGGACAGAACGCTGTGGGGTGAAGCACTTGCGTCTGCCAAACTGGCGCAAAAGAACGGTCCTTGTCTTGCCTTAATGGGTTCCGTTCCCTGGCAGCACTGCAAAAGCTGCCATTCTCTTCACTCCGTTAGAGGCAGCAATGGCCGACAAAGTCATTGGCATCGATCTCGGTACGACGAACTCAGTGGTCGCCGTCATGGAAGGCGGTGATCCGGTCGTGATCCCGAATGCCGAAGGTGGTCGTACAACTCCATCGGTCGTTGGATTCACGAAAGACGGCGAGCGGCTCGTCGGGCAGGTCGCCAAGCGTCAGGCTGTGACCAACCCAACCAACACCGTCTTCTCGATTAAGCGTTTCATGGGCCGCCGCATGAGCGAGGTCCAGGACGAAACCAAGCGCGTTCCGTACAAAGTTGTGGCGGGACCGAACGACGTCACCACCGTCGAAGTCCAGGGCAAGCAGTTCACGCCGCCCGAAATCTCGGCGATGATTCTCCAGAAGATGAAGCAAACGGCGGAAGACTACCTCGGATACTCCGTGTCCAAGGCCGTCATCACCGTGCCCGCATATTTCAATGACGCGCAGCGGCAGGCCACCAAAGACGCCGGCAAGGTCGCCGGTCTCGAGGTGCTTCGCATCATTAACGAGCCCACCGCCGCGGCACTCGCGTATGGTCTCGACAAGAAGAAGGACGAAAAGATCGCCGTGTTCGACTTGGGCGGCGGCACGTACGATATCTCGGTGCTCGAGCTGTACGACGTCGAAGGCTCGCGCCAGTTCGAAGTCAAATCCACGAACGGTGACACGCACCTGGGCGGCGATGATTTCGACCAGCGCGTGATCGACTGGATCGTCGCCGAGTTCAAGAAGGATCAGGGCATCGACCTCTCGAAGGATCCGATGGCGCTTCAGCGCCTCAAGGAAGCCGGCGAAAAGGCGAAGATGGAGCTGTCGAGCACCATGTCGACGGACATCAATCTTCCGTTCATCACCGCCGACGCGAGCGGTCCGAAGCATCTCAACTACACGCTGACGCGCGCGAAATTCGAGCAACTCGTCGACGACCTGATCCAACGCACGTTGGAGCCGATGAAGAAGGCGTTGAAGGACGCCGGCCTCGATCCGAAGGACATCGATGAAGTCATTCTCGTCGGTGGTTCGACGCGCATTCCGAAGATTCAAGAAGTCGTAAAGGGCTACTTTGGCAAGGAGCCGAACCGCTCGGTGAATCCTGATGAAGTCGTCGCCATCGGCGCGGCAATTCAGGGCGCGGTGCTCACCGGCGAGCAAAAGGACGTCCTCCTGCTGGACGTCACCCCGCTGTCACTCGGCATCGAGACGCTGGGCGGAGTTACGACCGTACTCATTCCGCGCAACACCACGATTCCCACGAAGAAGAGCGAGACATTCTCCACGGCCGACGACAATCAGACGACGGTCGAGATCCACGTGCTCCAGGGCGAGCGCGAGATGGCGCGCGACAACCGCACCATCGGCAAATTCCAGCTCACCGGAATTCCACCCGCCCAGCGCGGCATGCCGCAGATCGAAGTCGGCTTCGACATCGACGCGAACGGCATTCTGCACGTGACCGCGAAGGACAAGGCCACGGGCAAGGAACAAAAGATTCGTATCGAAGCGTCGAGCGGATTGTCGGACGCGGACATCGACAAGATGGTCAAGGACGCCGAGAAGAACGCGTCGGAGGACAAGAAGCGCCGCGAGGAGATCGACACGCGCAACCGTCTCGACAGCATGACGTACGAGGTCGAGAAGAATGCGAAAGAATGGTCCGACAAGATTTCGCCGGACCTCAAGAGCAAGCTCGAGACCGCGGTGGAGCGTGCACGCACGGCGCTTCGAGGTGACGACATGGCCGAGATTCGCGCGGCACAGGAAGATCTTAACAAAACCTTTAGCGAAGCCGGACAATCGTTCTACGCGCAGTCACAAGGCGCGTCGAGCCCTGGCGGAGACGCTGGCGCAGCGAGCAGCGGCGGGTCAACTTCCGCGGGTGCACGTCCTGCGGATGACGTCGTCGAGGCGGACTACGAGATCGTCGACGATAACAAGAAATAGTTTTGGCTCGAGGCCAGAAGCCGTTTGCGAATGGCTTATGGCCTCGGGTTACCGGCGACGGCAGTTGTCGCCTCACAATCGGATTCGGGCAGCAACGGTCCAGCAACACGGGCCGCGTTGCCGCCGTATGGCTAATGGTGGAGCGCGAACAACGGAAACCGTCGGGGTACGACGGAGCGTCTATCCGAGGCTCGCGCTTTGCCGTTAGCCATTCGTCGTTTGTTGCGTAGCTGTTGCGTAGTTGTTGCGACGAAGGCTTGATGCGCGAGGCCGGCGATCGGCCGCCAGTGTTCAGTAGCAAGTGTCCAGTACCCAATCAGCAACTCTACTCCGGGTGGGATTCTCTTTATGTCCACTAAGTATTCTCGTGCAAGCTTGGGTGCGGCCATCGTCGTCGCATTCGTTTGCGGTCTCATCTTCGCGTCGGGCTTCGATCTCACGCGCTTCGGATGGGCCCAGTCCCGAGTCGCCAGCAACGGCTCGCTGGCGCGGCCGGCCAACGGTCAAGGCGCGGTGGCGACCGAGACAGAGACGGCGTTCGAGACCGTCGTGGATCACGCGCGGCCGGCCGTAGTGTCCATTGAGATCCAGCGCTTCGCGCGCCAGCGTCCAACCGCACAGCGACGCCCAGGCCGTGGCAGCGGCGGCGGATCGCCGCCGGGCATCGAGGATTTCTTCCGCCAGTTCCAGGACCAGCAGCCTGACCAAGGTGAGGAAGCCAGCGGCTCGGGCTTCATCGTCTCGTCCGACGGCTACATCCTTACCAACAATCACGTCGTCGCCGACGCGGACAAAGTCACGGTGACGTTGTTCGACAAGCGCGTGTTCGACGCGAAGGTCATCGGCAAAGACGCAACGACTGACGTCGCGGTCATCAAGATCGACGACAAGAATCTCCCAACGCTCAACCTGGGCGACGATGCGAATGCGCGCGTCGGCAGCTGGGTGCTCGCGATCGGAAACCCGTTGCAGCTCGACTTCACCGTCACTGCCGGCATCGTGAGCGCAAAGGGCCGCAACCAGTCGTCGCTGCTCAACCCCGATGGGCGCAACAGCTACGCGATCACCGACTACATCCAGACGGACGCGGCGATCAATCCGGGAAATTCCGGTGGTCCGTTGCTCAACATCCGCGGCGAAGTGATCGGCATCAACAGCGCGATCGCGAGCGGCACCGGCTACTACGCTGGGTATGGCTTCGCAATTCCGATCACGCTGGCGAAGCAGGTGATGGACGATCTCATCAAGTTCGGAAAGATTCGTCGCGCCGTGGTTGGCGTTGCGTTGAACGAAGTGAGCGCGGCCGACGCCCGCGCGGCAGGTCTCGCGCAGATCGGCGGCGCCAAGGTCAGCGGCTTCAATCCTGAAAAGGGAAGCCCGGCCGAGACCGCGGGCATCGAGATCGGCGATATCATCACAGCAGCGGGCGGCCATCCGATCGATCAGGTCACGTCGCTGCAGCGCATCATTCGGGGCTTCAAGCCGGGTGACGTGGTCGACGTCGACGTCATGCGCTTCGGTCAGAAAAAGACCTTCAAGGTCAAGCTTGGCGAGCCGGTCGATCAGCCCGCAACGGTGGCCGACGCGTCGGAGAAGATTGCCCCGGACGCTGAGCCTGCGGGTGCGAGGCACCTCGACAAGCTCGGTCTCTCCGTGTCGACGGTTCCCGAAGCGTTCGCGACGCAGGCGAATCTCGCGGCGATGTACCGCACTGGCGTGTTCATCACGGCGGTATCGCCACAAGGACCGGCGTATCATGTGCCGATGTCCCGCACGGAGATCATCGTCCAAGAGCTGTTCCCGGCGAAGCGGGACATCAAGAGCGTCGACGATCTCGCGGCCGCAGTGGCGGAGCTCAAGCCCGGCGACGTGATCGAGCTCAAGGTCGTCGACGCGATCGGGCCGGGGCAGACACAGACGCGCGCGGTGAGCATTCAGATTCCGAAATAAGGGAACGCTAATTGGACAACGGGGCGGTCGCTCGTGCGAGCGACCGCCCCGTGCTTGTCTCGTTCATACCTTGGTGATCGGACCATTTGCGCCGTCTCGCGCGAGTCTCGAGTAGGAAGTCGTGAGAACTGGGTACTCAGACGCCCCGCATCGCGGAGTCCGATGGCATTGTCCGAGGATTCAGGGTGCGAGCGTGTGAGTCGGACGCAGTGTGAGTAAGGAGTTACTCACGGGCGACTCGAGACCCGAGCGAACAAGGGGTCGCACCGGTGCGGGTTGAATAACTCCGGTCTCTATTTGCCGTAGACGTACCGCGCGTTGTTGTATAACAGCGATAACGTTGAACCGCTCACCGAACCGGCGAAGGTCGCCGTCCCGCCAACCAGTGTCGTGAAATTGATCTGGTTATTGGCAATGGCATACGATCCCGACGAAACGGTTTGCGAAGTCGTCTGTGAACCGTCGGTGAACGCGACCAGGATGTAGTACGACGTTTCCGTCCAAGTATTGTCGGTCGCGATCGCAAGAGTATCGGCGACCAGGTCGACTTCCTGGGTCGTCGTTTGACCGGCGAGCAAGGGGAGCGTTTGCCCGCCCGCGAGGTTGAGGCCATACGTGCCGGCGACGTTGGCGTCGGTGGCGGCGAGCGAGAGCGGCTCGACCGTGTTCGCGCACCCAATCGCCGCCACCGCGAGCGGAACAAACCATAGTCGACGCATCGCCATCACCTCAAAGTGCAAAAGGGTGGGTGTACCAATGGGACTATGCGAGAGGGGGGACTCGAACCCCCAAGCCTTACGGCGCCAGATCCTAAGTCTGGTGCGTCTGCCAATTTCGCCACTCCCGCGCACGACCGGATCCCCCTTGGATAACTAACGGAAGCCACGAACAGGTCACAGCGTTCACAACAACTAGAATGCCACGCCCACGATGAGTCGGGCCGTGAACACGGCTCGATCGACATTCGCGCGGGCCCGAGCCTCATCCGACGCCAGCACGCGTTTCGTCCCAACCCCGGTGCCAATGAGAAAATGCTCGCTGCGGCCAAGCAACCAGTTGTAGTCCACGATCAAGCCAAGGGTCGGCGCGACCAGCGTCTCGCGATTGTCGTTCACGATGTTTGAAAAGCGCGTGGAACCGGCCGTCGCTCCAACAGAAAGACCCCTCAGCACGACGTCACCCGGATAATATCGAAGCTTGAATTCGAGGGTCGTGAAGCGGGTATCGCTCACATCGATATACGAGCCCGTTGCACCGAGAGTGATGCCCTGCGCGACCGCACTCTCGATTTCAATCGTCCCGATGTCCGCCGGTAAGCCCAGCGGGTTGATGCCGATCACGGTCCGCGTCGGAATGCGACCGGCCTGCGCGCCCGCCACGACGGAAAATGCCGCGGTGGTCACTACCATCGCGCCGATCACAAAACGACGAAACATGTGCATCGAGGCCTCGCTTGAGTGAGTCGTCCGCGCGATACCCTATCGCGCCGGACAGCGTTCCGACACGCGGAAAATGGGGCAGACGGATCTCAGAATCTACGACAAACGGCGGAGTTCCAGTTACACGCCGCCCCGCTAGCTTTCGGCAGATGAATATCGAAATCACGCCCAAGAAAACGGACGGCCTCGAGCGACTGATCGAGGTTCGCGTTCCCGTTGAAACCGTGCGCGACGCCGAGGACCAGGCCGCGCGCAAATACGCCACGAGCGTGCGGCTGCCCGGGTTCCGCCCAGGAAAAGCCCCGCCGGCAATGGTCAAGAAACGCTTCAAGGACGCCATTCGACAGCAGGTAATCGAGACGCTCGTCCAGGACGCGTTCAAGGAAGTGATGGACCGCGAGCAGTTGAAGGTCGCGTCGCAGCCGCATGTGCACGATCTCAAGTTCGAAGACGGCGAGCCGCTGAGCTTCGAGCTCCATCTCGAGATTCGCCCTGAGGTCAAGCTCGAGCGCACGAACGGATTCAAGGTCACCCGCGCACAGGCGGGGGTGACCGACGAAACCGTCCGCGACCAGATCGAGCAGGTTCGCGGCCAGAAAGCGAATTGGGCGCCAGTCGAAGAGAAGGCTGCCCCGGGCGATCTCGTCCGCGTTCAGCTCGCGATCCCCGACGAGTCCGGGGAATTCCCCGAGCCGCGGGAGTATCCGCTCGAGATCGGCGCAGGTCAGGCAATCCCTGGCGTTGAAGAGCTGATCATGACGCTCGCGCCTGGTGAAAACACGGAAAAGCCGGTGCGCTGGCCGGAAGACTTTCCGGATGAAGCGCAGCGCGGCAAAACTAAGCCGGTGCGCGTCACCCTGCTCGACGTGAAGCGCAAATCACTCCCGGCTCTCGACGACGCCTTCGCGCGCGAAGTTGGAGATTTCGAATCGCTCGATGCGCTCACCGCGACCGTACGCAAGGATCTCGAGGAGCAGGCGTCGCGTGAGGCCGATGCTGCCGTGCGCCAGCAGCTCATCGACCAGATCACCGAAGCCAATCCGTTCGAGGTGCCGCCGTCGTGGGTGAACCAGGTCATCGAAGGCTACATCAAGGCGTACCAGGTTCCCGACGAGGAGCACGAGCGTTTCCGCACCGAGTTCCGTCCCGTTGCCGAACGCCAGGTACGGCGCGACTTGATCGTGGAATCCGTTGCCGAAACCGAAAAGCTCGCGGCGACGGAATCGGATATCGATGACCGGGTCGCCGACGTCGCAAGCAAGCGCGGCGCTGATCCTGGTCAGGTGTATGCTTCGCTCCAGAAGGCCGGCCGACTGAAGGAAATCGAGCAAAGCATTACAGAAGAGAAAGTTTTCAAGTGGTTGACGGACAGGAACGAGGTCACCGCAGGTTAGTCGCCGCCGACCGATGGCAGGTTACGATTTGGTACGAATCGTACCCTGCCATGTACCACGCCTATGTTTCGGCAGACATTCAACACGTACCTGAGCCGTCAGCGTCAGCTTTTCGCCAATTAGCCATCTAATCCCCATGGCCACGATCTATCCCCCGTACGTCATCGAGCGATCGCCACGCGGTGAACGCAGCTACGACATCTTCAGCCGTCTGCTGATGGATCGCATCGTCTTCCTCGGCACGCCGGTGAACGATGATGTTTCGAATATCGTCATCGCGCAGATGTTGTTTCTCGAGGCGGATAATCCCGGACGCGACATTTATCTCTACATCAATTCACCGGGCGGCAGCGTCTCAGCAGGTCTCGCGATCTACGACACGATGCAGTTCATGAAGTCGCCGGTGAATACGATCTGCATGGGCATGGCAGCGTCCATGGGCTCGTTCCTCCTCGCTGGTGGACGCGCAGGGCGCCGGTCGGCGCTTCCGCATTCGCGCATCATGATCCATCAGCCGTCGCAGAGCGGCGGCGGCGGCACCGCGTCGGACATTGAGATTCAGGCGCGCGAGATTTTGTATCTGCGCGACAAATTGAACGGGCTGTATGCCAAGCACACCGGCAAGCCACTCGAGCAGATCGAGCGTGACATGGATCGTGACCGATACATGTCGGCCGAAGAGGCCAAGGCATATGGTCTCATCGATCAGATCATCGAACACCGGGGTGAGCTCGTCGAGCCGACGACCCTCGCGGCAGTTACTAAATAGCCCTGGAATAAACCTTTCCAAGGGTTGAATCGTCTCTTGCTTGGTCGGCAGCGGGCCTTTAACTCTCATTAGAGGCCTGTTGCTTGGTCGCCCTCGCTCCCACGGCACGTATCCGCCGGATATTGTCTGAAGGGAAACCGCGTCACCTGTTGAGTGAGCTGTCATGTCGCACGACAAACACCTGCGCTGCTCGTTTTGCGGGAAGTCAAAAGACTCGGTTCGGAAATTCATCTCCGGTCCGTCCGTCTACATCTGCAACGAATGCATCGCGCTCTGCAACGAAATCCTCGCTGAGGACGAAGAGCGCGAGGTTGCCGAAGCGATAACCCAGGTCCCAACACCGCAGGAAATCAAAGACACCCTCGATCAATACGTGATCGGGCAGGAAAAGGCGAAGAAGGCCCTCTCCGTCGCTGTCTACAACCATTACAAGCGCATCAACTCCGCGTCGGTCCGTGAGGACGACGTCGAGCTGGATAAGTCGAACATCCTGCTCATCGGTCCGACCGGTGTCGGCAAGACGCTGCTCGCACAGACGCTCGCGCGCATTCTCGATGTGCCGTTCACCATCGCCGATGCCACGACGCTCACCGAAGCCGGATACGTTGGCGAAGACGTCGAGAACATTCTCGTTCGCCTGCTTCAGGCGGGTGACTTCAACGTCGCCGAATGCGAACGCGGCATCGTTTATATCGACGAGATTGATAAGATTGCCAGGAAGTCAGAAAATCCTAGTATCACGCGCGACGTCTCCGGCGAAGGCGTGCAGCAGGCCCTGCTCAAGATTCTGGAAGGCACGGTCGCTTCGGTTCCGCCGCAGGGCGGCCGCAAGCATCCGCAGCAGGAATACATCCAGATCAACACGAAGGACATTCTGTTCATCTGCGGCGGCGCGTTCGACGGTCTCGAAAAGATCATCGAGGCACGCACCGGTCGGCGTCAGATCGGCTTCAACAAGGCCGAAGACGCGCGCAGCAAGCCGGTCCAGACGAAGAATCCATTCGCCGAGGTTGAGCCGGACGATCTGCTTCGCTTCGGCCTCATCCCTGAGCTCGTCGGCCGTCTTCCGGTCGCCGTAGCCCTCGAGTCGCTCGACGACGAATCGCTCGTTCGAATTCTCAAAGAGCCGAAGAACGCGCTCACGAAGCAGTATGCCAAGCTCTTCGAGCTCGAAGAGGTGAAGCTGACCTTCGAAGACAGCGCCCTTCGCGCCATCGCCGGCAAGGCACTCAAGCGTGGAACTGGCGCACGCGGTCTTCGCGCCATTCTCGAGGAGCTGCTCACCGACGTCATGTTCGATCTCCCCACCCGCGAGGACGTGGAAGAGGTCAAGGTGACGGAGAGCTCGGTGCTGAACGGGACCGCACCGCTGCTCGAAATTTCGCCACAGCGCAAGAAGAAAGAGGCGTAGCCGTCGCACAGTACATACATCGAGGGCGGCACTTCCAAGTGCCGCCCTCGCCGCATGTGCGAGTGTGCTGTGGCGCGACCGCACCGCTTGATCCCTCAATACTTGATTGAATCAAATGTTGAGTGTAAGATCTCGTATGACCTCACGCGAGCTCGATCTGCTTCAGGGAACCCTCGACGTGCTCGTGCTCCGCGCGCTGTCGTGGGGAACGATGCACGGCTACGCCGTTGCCCGATTCATCCGCAGCGGTTCCGACGGAACGTTCAAAGTGCTCGACGGAGCCCTCTATACGGCCCTGCACCGCATGGAAGAACGCGGGTGGGTCGAATCGGAGTGGGGCACATCGGAGAAGAAGAAGCGCGCAAAGTTCTATCGGCTTACGTCCGCCGGTCGTCGCGCGCTGCGAGCGGAAACTGATACGTGGAACGACTATGTCGCTGCGGTCGCGCGCGTCATGACCGCCACGTTGGAGGCCGCGACATGAGCGCTCACCGCGACATCGACGCCGAGCTGCGCTTTCATTTCGAGGCGCGGATCGAGGAATTGGTCGCGCAGGGCATGTCGCACGATGAGGCCCGCGCGCGCGCCAACGCGGAGTTCGGCGACGTGGATGCAACACGCCGCAGCCTTCGCGAGATCGATTCCAGGATTGCGCGACGACGCAACCGCGCCGAGGTGCTCGATGGCATGCTGCAGGACGTGCGCTACGCGGCGCGATCGCTGTGGCGCACACCCGCCGTGTCCATCACGATCATCCTCACGCTCGCGCTCGGACTCGGCGTCAACGCGGCCATGTTCTCGTTGCTCGACGTCATTTTTCTGCGACCGCCCGCGGGCGTCGTTCGCCCGGCTGAACTTCGCCGCGTGTGGTCCGAGCGGACGTTCCGCGACGGAACAAGATTTTGGCCGGGTTTTGACTTCTCTCAATTCAGCGCTGTCGCGCGGCAGTTGGAAGGTCAAGCCGATCTGATTGTGTACGGCGTGCCGTCGCAGCGGAAACTTGGCCACGGTGAGACGGCGCCGAAAGCCTCGGTGGCCGCCGCCAGCGCCACGTACTTCAGTGTGCTCGGCGTGAAGCCGCAGCTCGGTCGGTTTTACACCACCGACGAAGATCGCGTTGAAACACTGACGCCCGTCGCCGTCGTGTCGGACGCGTTTTGGAAACGCGAGTTCGGCGGCGATGCGGCAACGGTGATCGGACGACAGATCACGATCGACGATCAGCGACTCACGGTCATCGGCGTCGCTCCGGCGGGCTTCAGCGGAACAGAACTCACCGCGACCGACGTCTGGCTGCCGATGACGACGTCGCTCGGACCGCGTGCGTCGCTGCGAAAGCCGTGGTGGCAGAACCCCAACATCAATGGTTTTCAGGTCGTCTTGCGCCTGCATCCTGGCGCCCCAGAATCCGAGCTCGCGCAGCGCGCCACGGCCGCCTTGCGGAGGAAGGGAATCGGCTGGGCGCAGGACACAGCGACCGTCGCCGCGTTCGGGTCGATCATCGCCGCGCGTGGACCGGGCACTCTCAAGGCCGAAACGGCCGTCGCGACGCGGCTCGGCGGCGTCGCGTTGATCGTGCTGGTCATCGCGTGCGCGAACGTCATCAATCTGCTGCTCGCGCGAGCGGTCAAGCGCCGCAAGGAAATCGCGGTCCGTCTGGCACTCGGCATTTCTCGCGCGCGACTCATACGAATGCTCGTCATCGAGAGCGTTCTGTTGTCGTTGCTCGCGACCGTCGCCGCGATTCTCGCCGGGCAATGGGGCGGCGCGCTACTTCGTGTTTTACTCATGCCGGAGGTGCGCTTCGCGGCATCTCCGCTTGACGGACGCGTGTTCGCGTTTTCGCTCGCGCTGGCCATCGCTGCCGGCGCGCTCGCGGGTCTCGTTCCCGCACTGCAATCCGCATCGCCCGAGCTAACCAGTGCGCTCAAGGCGGGTTCGCGCGACGGCGTGTCGCATCGATCCCGGCTTCGCAACGCTCTTATCGTTTGTCAGGCCGCGCTGTCGGTGATGCTGCTCATCGGCGCCGTGCTCTTCGTCCGCAGCCTGCACAACGTGAAACAGGTCGACATCGGATACGCGGTCGATCGTCTTGCGTTTGCGACGATCAGATTCGACACGAGAGATTCTGCGCGGGACGCCGCATTAGGCGCGCGCATTCGCGCACTGGCACCGCGACTCGCCTCGATACCCGGCGTGCAAGCGGTCGGCTTCACCGGCATGCGCCCAAAGTTCGGAATTTCGTGGACGGATTTTTTCCCGGACGTCGATACAGTGGCCGGGAAGAAGCCATCGGGATTCTATACCGCAGTCTCGCCAAACTATTTCAGCGTCGTCGGCACCCGTCTGATTCGCGGACGAACGTTCGACCCCGATCCAATGCGAAGTCTCCCGCCTACCGTCATCGTCGATCAGGCGATGGCGGAGCGCGTGTGGCCGAACACGGATCCGATCGGGCACTGCGTGCATTTCGACAGCCCGAACGCGCCGTGCGCAACGGTGATCGGCGTCGTCCAGACGAACCTGTTTCAATCGGTCAACGAAAAGCCGGAACCGCGCTTCTACGTTTCGCTCGATCATCCGCCGTTCAAGGCGCACGATGAATCGGAGATCGTCCTGCGAGCGCCAGCTGACCGACTCGTCGCGCTGCAAAAGTCCGTCGCGGAATTGCTTCGCGCAGAATTCCCCGGCGCGATTCCCATCACCACGACCATGTCTGCCGTAATGGAGCCCGAGTATCGGCCATGGCAGCTCGGCGCGACGCTGTTCTCGCTGTTCGGCGGACTCGCGCTTCTCGTGGCGGGTATCGGGATCTTCAGCACCGTCTCCTACGCCGTCAGCCAACGCACGCACGAGTTCGGCGTACGCGTCGCGCTGGGGGCACGCGCCTCTGACGTCTTGGGTCAGGTCCTCGGGGAGGGACTTCGGGTCGTGGCGGTCGGCGTCGTTACTGGAATCATCATGGCGTATCTGTCGGGCCGCCTGCTGGCGTCCCTGTTGTATGGGATCGCCCCAACGGACCCGTTAACGATGCTGATCGTGGCCGTCATACTCATGGGAATCGCGGCGATCGCGGCGCTGTTGCCGGCCTGGCGCGCGAGCCGCGCCGACCCTGTTGCGGCGCTGCGAACGGACTGACGCTGGCGGGCACCGGGCAGGCACGTTCTGGTGCCGCCGCCGCACACTTTGCGTAGTATCTTTGGGGCATGTCCGCATCAGAACACTCGCCGAACGACCCCGCCGCGCCCGCTCCGTCGCCCAAGCGCCTCGCCGTTCTCCCGCTTCGCGACGTCGTCGTGTTTCCGTACGTCGCAATGCCGCTCATCGTCGGTCGCCCGGCGTCGCTGGCAGCCATCGAAGCAGCGGCAGGCGAAGGAGGCATGCTGCTGCTGGTCGCGCAGCGCACGGCGGACACGGAGGAGCCCACCGCCGCCGACCTGCATCGCGTGGGCGTCGTGGCGAGAATCGTTCAGGCGGCGCGCCAGTCGAACGGCACGGCTCGCATTCTGATCGAGGGCATCTCGCGCGCTCGTGTCACGCGATACACGGTGGGGAGCGCCGGTCTCCGCGCGACGATCGCCGAAGAGCCGGAACAGCGCGGCGACGATGAGACAAGTCTCAACGTCATCGCGCGGCGCGTGCTCACGCTGTTCGAGGAATACGTCGCGCTGCACCGTCGCATTCCGAACGAGGTCGTCGCGCTCGTGCAGGGCGCGGAGGGCGTCGTTCGGCAAGCGTACGGCATCGCCGCGCACCTCGCCGTTCGTTTGGAAGTCCGGCAGACGCTCCTCGAAGCACCCACGACGGCCAAGCTGTTCGACGCGCTCCAGAACGTCCTCGCCGGCGAGATCGAGTTGCTTCGCCTCGAGCGAAAGCTCGACGACGAAGTCCGCGGATCGCTTTTCCAGAACCAGCGCGAGTTCTACCTCCAGGAACAGCTCAAGGCGATTCATCGCGAGCTTGGCCAGGACGACGCCGATGACGTCATCGATCTCGAACGGCAGATCGAAGCGCGCAAGCTGCCCGAAGCGGTCAAGACGCGCGCGCTGCGTGAAGTGCGCAAGCTGCGCCGCATGTCGCCGCTGTCGCCGGAGTCGACCGTCGCGCGCAATTTCATCGACTGGATCATCGCGCTGCCGTGGACGGAGCGAACCGACGACGTTCTCGACGTCGCGCACGCCCGCCGCATTCTCGACGAAGATCATTACGGTCTCGAAGAGGTGAAGGACCGCATCCTCGACTACATCGGCGTACTGTCCCTCGTCGAACGCATGGAAGGACCGATCCTCTGTCTCGTCGGTCCGCCAGGGGTCGGCAAAACGTCGCTCGGGCGATCCATCGCGCGCGCGCTCGGGCGCAAATTCGTACGTATGTCGCTCGGCGGCGTGCGTGACGAAGCCGAGATTCGCGGGCATCGCCGAACGTACATCGGATCGATGCCCGGTCGCGTGATTCAAGCGATGCGTCGCGCCGAGACGATGAATCCCGTGATTCTGCTCGATGAGGTCGACAAGCTCGGCACCGATTACCGCGGCGATCCAGCGGCGGCGTTGCTCGAGGTGCTCGATCCGGAGCAGAACAAGGCGTTCAACGACCACTATCTCGAGGTCGACTACGATCTATCGCAGGTGCTCTTCCTCACCACGGCGAACTACCTGCCGCAAGTGCCGGAGCCGCTGCGCGATCGCATGGAGATCATTCGACTCTCGGGGTATCTCGATCAGGAGAAGTTCGCGATCGCGCGACAGTTCCTCGTCCCGAAGCAGCTTCGGTCGAACGGGCTCGACCCGGCGAAGATCGAGTGGGAGGTGGACGTCATTCCAACCGTCGTGCAGAACTACACGCGCGAAGCCGGCGTTAGAGAACTCGAACGACGGCTCGGCAGAATTGCGCGGAAGCTCGCGCGGCGATCTGCTGAGTCGCGCGATGCCGCACCGGCGGCTGACGAAGCGCCGGTAAAGACCGTCGTGCGGTCAACGGATCTGCACGACCTCCTCGGCATGGCGCCGTACGATCCTTCGCTGCTCAACCTCGATCCCAAGGTCGGCGTCGCCACCGGTCTCGCGTACACGAGCGTCGGCGGCGAAGTCCTCGAGATCGAAGTCAGCGTCACGGGTGGCCGCGGCAAGCTGCAGCTCACCGGGACGCTCGGCGATGTCATGAAGGAGTCTGCGTCCGCCGCGTTGAGCTATGCGCGCACCCGGGCCGGCATGCTCGGCATCGATCGCGATTTCTATCGCAATCGCGATCTGCACATCCATATCCCCGCCGGCGCCACGCCGAAGGATGGCCCGTCGGCGGGGATCGCGATCGCGACGGCAATCGTCAGCGCGCTCACCGGAATTCCGGTGCGCGGCGACGTCGCGATGACGGGCGAGATCACGCTGCGCGGCCGAGTGCTGCCGATTGGCGGGTTGAAGGAAAAGGCCGTGGCGGCGCATCGCAATTCGGTGCGTCACGTGTTGATCCCGCATCAGAACATTCGAGATCTCGAAGAGCTGCCGAAGGAAGTGCAAAACGGCGTGACCTTCCATCCAGTAAAAACGATGGACGAGGTGTTGGCGCTCGCGCTGGTGCACAGCGATTTCGCGGCGGAAACCCCTGCCGTGGCGCCGCACTAGATGTCCGCCAGAGCCGGCGAGCCGCTCACGATTCGGTCGCTCGAATTCCTCGGAGGAATGGCGACGGCCGCCGGCTGGCGCCCGGAGCCGGTGCTGCCGGAGGTCGCGTTTGCCGGACGATCGAACGTCGGCAAGTCGTCGCTCCTCAACCGCCTCATCCACCGAAAGAAGTTCGCGCGTGTGAGCAACACGCCCGGCCGCACGCGGGAAGTGAACTTCTTCAAGGTGAACGACGCGTTCGTGCTCGCCGATCTTCCAGGCTACGGCTATGCAAAGATCTCGAAAGAGAAGCGCGCGGAATGGACGCCGCTGATCGAGGGCTATTTGAGCGGCAGTCCGCAGCTTCGCGGCATCGTGCAACTGATCGACATTCGTCACACGCCGACAATCGACGACCAGCAGATGCTCGACTTCCTCAGCGACATCGGTGTGCCGACGATCGTCGTGTTCACCAAGATCGACAAGCTGCCGAAGGCGCAGCGCGCGCAGCAGATCTTCGAGATTTCGCGCGACCTGGGACTCGACGCCGAGCAGACGATTGCATTCAGCGCGGTGTCCGGCGAGGGACGCGACGAGCTCGCCGAAGCCATCGAATCGTTGTTGGCGCAACCGTCATGGAAGACCGAAGGCGCGTGATGCGCTGCGCCGTGGCATTCACTGCCGCGGTGATGGGCAGCACGGCTGCGTGCGGCGCGCCAGGGAGCGCAGGGCAGCCCGTTGGCTCCGCACCCGCGCCAGTCGCGACGTCAATTCGGTCGACGCCGGATTCGACGGCGTCGGCGTTGATTCCGGTTGGCTATGGGTCGCTGCGGCAGGATGACATCTCGATCATCCTCCAGCCGAACGGCGTTCGCGTCACGGCAATTCCGCTCGAGGAATCGATCATTCGCACGCTGGCGCCCGATTCATACCGAACGCTTCACGCGACGCTCGAAGCAAAGCACGACGAGATCCTGCGCCGCGGGAGCGCGCGCGGGGTTCGCAACCCGAGAGTGTGGTACGTGTCGTTCACCGGGTTGGTGCCCGACGCCCGTTTCGTCCCGACCGACATTACGGTCTCGTCGGGCGGACGCGAATACCGGCCGATCGACGTCATCGCACTCACGTCGGGTTTCTCGGAGCAGCGCGTTCAGCCTCGCGAGGTACAGCGGTGTCTCCTGCTGTTCGACGACCAGCTCGACGCATCGCAGTCGCTCACGGTGACGATGGGAACGGAACGCAACACCGATTGGGATTCGATTCTCCAGAAGCTGGAAACCGCGCGAGCGGAAGTTCGCGCGCGCGCCGCTGGTCGCCCCGGAAATACGCATCACTAGATTCTCAAATAATTCATTCTCGCGCACGCACGGGTACTCCAATGCCACTTCTCCCGCTCCGCAAGATTCCCGACTGCTCGACGCGCACTGCCGCGACGGAGTGGCTCGAAGGCTTGGCGTCCGCGCTGTCCGACCCGTCGACCGACCGTGCACACCTTTGCCGCGATGCGCTGACGGGCCTGTTTTTCCCGCAGTACGCGTCGAACTGGGAAACCGCGGTTGAGGACGAGTTGCTTCCGCTTGCGACCCGGCTGACGCTGTCCTCGATGGATCCGCGCAATATCTCGCTCGAGCCGGAGTACTACTCCGACTGCGACGACGCCCGCTTTCAGGTCGTGAAGCCGCTGCTCTGGCTGTGGTATTCCTTCGACCGCAGTCCGGTCGGCGGCCAGAACGTTTGGCTCGGCGTGGAGCTTCGCCGCCTGCTGGCGAAGCACATCTTCAAGCGCTGCGGCGAGAACTTCAAAGCCTTTCAGAACGTCGAATTTTCGTTCGGGTACAACATGGAAGTCGGCGACAACGTCGTGGTTCACCGACACGTGCTGCTCGACGATCGCGGCGGCATCGTGATCGGCAACGATGTCTCGATCAGCGACTACGCCAACATCTACAGCCACACGCACAGCATCGTCGACCAGCGCGAGGTGACGAACGCCACGACGGTCTTGGGCGACGGCGTGCGGGTGACGTACCACGCGACCATCCTGGCCGGCGTGGAAGTGCACGAGCAAGGGATGGTCGGCGCGATGGCGGTGGCGACGAAGGACGTTCGCCCGTATCACGTGTATGTTGGCATTCCGGCCAAGAGCGTTCGCGTGAAACCGAACGCGCCCGCGTCGGACAACCAGGTGCTGCGCACGAGCGGCAGTCGTCAGTCCCGCTCAATGCCGTCGCAGGACGACAAGTAACGGTCGTCAGAAAATTCTCATGACGTCGTCGACGGGCCCCGCATCGCCCGTCGACAATAATTCGACGGCCTCGCGCAACGACTGACGTTCGGCAGGGAATCCAAACCTTGCGCCGGCGTCGTCCACCGAAAGCCACGCCGAGTCCTGGTGCTCGGGACCGATCACCACATCCCCCGGCTCGTCAACGAACGCCGCGAACACCAGCGACAGTTGTAGCGTCTTTGTCTGGTGGAGATAGAACGGCACAACGCGGACGTTGTAGAGCCGAACCACGGGGAGTCCCGTTTCCTCCTTCACTTCGCGAACGGCGGCGTTTTCGGGTTCCTCTCCCGACTCGATGTGGCCGTGCACTGTTTCCCACGCGGTTGGACAACGCGTATTGAGCGCGCGCTGCAGCGCGAGCACACGCCAGCCCGACGCCAGCGGGCGAATCACGACGACGTCGACGGTTCCGGCTTTCACATCTACCATGCGGGACAACTTACGCGGACGGCGGCGGATACGCGCGGTGATCAGCTCGAAGTCCTCGCGAATCGCATCGTCCTCATCGTCGATGATGAATGGATGCTTCGACGCGTTTTCGACGACGCTCGGCAATCGCGGTGGTCGAATCGATGGCTTTGGCTCCGAAACCGAACGTGCGTCGTCGTCAGGCGTCGCCACGCGTAGCACCTCGGCCATCGTGGTTCGACCGGCGGCGGCATGCGCCACGCCGGATTTCCATAGCGTCCGCATTCCATCCGCCCTCGCCGCGGCGGCGATGCGCTCGGTCGATTCGCCGGCCGCGACTCGCCGTTCGAATTCCGGCGACCCGACGATCGTTTCGACGAGCGCCAGTCTGCCGTGAAAGCGCGTGCCACCGCAAACACCGCACGGCGACTGCGTGTCGCCGAGGCACGCGGTGCATGACCGGCGTACGAGGCGTTGCGCGAGAACGCCTTTGACCGCCGTCGCGATCTTGTAGCTCGCCACGCCGATATCGATGAGCCTCGTTACCGCGCTTGGCGCGTCGTTGGTGTGGAGCGTTGAGAGTACGAGGTGCCCTGTTAGAGAAGCCTGAATCGCGATCTCGGCGGTCTCACGGTCGCGAATCTCGCCGATGAGTACGACGTCCGGATCCTGGCGCATGATCGAGCGAAGCGCGGTGGCGAAGGTGAGGCCCGCCTTCTCGTTCACCTGGACCTGCACGATTCCCGCGAGCCTGTACTCGATGGGATCTTCGACCGTCACGATGTTCACGCCGCGCTCCTTGAGGCGCCGCAACGCCGCGTAGAGTGTGGTCGTCTTGCCCGAGCCGGTCGGGCCCGTGACGAGGATCAGTCCTTCGCGCAGACCGAGCAACCGCTCGATACGCTCCATCTCGTCGGTGTGAAACCCCATGCCTTCGAGATTCATCACCGCGGAGCGACCGTCAAGGACGCGGACCACGACTTTTTCGCCGTGCGACGCCGGCAGCGTAGACACGCGCAGATCGACCGCAACGCCATTCACCGCGACGCGCGCGCGACCGTCTTGCGGGCGAAGACGATCGGCAATGTCGAGGCTACAAAGAATTTTGATGCGCGACACGAGCGCCGGGCCGACGGACCGCGGCAACGTTCGCGCCAGGGCGAGCACGCCGTCGACACGATGGCGGACCGCGATGCCCTGCTCTTCGGGTTCGATGTGAATGTCGCTCGCACGCGCGGCGATCCCGCCCGCGATCAGCTCGTCGACGAGCGTGCTCACGCTCGATCCGGCACCGTCGTCGGCACTTGTGGGCGGCGCAGCTTCCACGCGATTATCGAGGTGTTGCACGTCGACGATGGCTCCCATCTCGCGCGACGGACCTTCACCGCGATAGACCTCGTCGATGCGCGCGGAGATTTCGTCGGCGTCGGCAAGTGCCAGTCGCACGTGACGTCCGGTCGCGAATCCGAGCGTTCGCTCACAGTCGATATCGAGCGGGTCCGACGTCGCGATGACCAGTTCGTCAGCGGTCGCTGTCAGCGGCACGATGTGAAACCGGCGCGCCCATCGCTCGGGAACAAGAGCGACGGCGCTCGCGGTCGCCGTGGAGAGGTCGGCGATTGGCAGCTTGAAGCGGCGGGAGAGCGACTCGACGCCTGCCAGGGACGGCGGCGGAGCGGGATGCTTGGTCGAGAACGTCATGCGCCACGATACGCCGGCGCCGCCGCATGACCATCACCATTCTATTTCACGTCGAATCCCTTTCGCGCGTGCCTGAGCGCGCAAGAACAATCGCTACGCCCGATTGAAGACAAACAATCAGTTGCAGTTACAGTCTGTTGTCCGTTCCGTCCGTTCAGGTCCGTATCCATTTGTGGTGGCCAGCGACGAGCACAAACCGATCAAGCGCGCCCGAGCTTTAGAGAATACTCCAAAGGTCGCGCCCGATGTCGACGGCGAATGCCCACCGGCCATTCCGCAGTCCGCGACCGACGTCGAGCCGCACGAGATCGAACGGGAGCAGATACCCAGCGCCAACCGACGGATACACACCGCCCGCCCGGCCCTCGAAACCGTTGATGACGTCGGCATGCACGTACGGCGCGAACACGCCGTGCGCCGGCACCTTGCCGAACCGGCCAAGCGTGAACGGAATGAACGGCGCTTGCGTCCGCCACTCGATGTGTTCACTCCCCCCGCCGTTCGTTTGAAAACTGTGATAGTCGTATCCGGGACCGGTGATAGGCCCACCGAGGTACACGAGCTCCTGACGCGGCACGAATTGGTTTTCCGGACCGGCGAGCAGCCCCGCGACCGTCGTTGCTGTCACCAGCCGCGATGTTCCAAACGCGCGCTCGAGCGTCGCCGTCGCTGACGCGCGCAGAGTCCGAAGGCTCGCCCCGCTCGGCGCCGACGAACCAAACGGCACGCTACCGCGAAGCTCGGCCGTCCAGGCGACGTCGGTGCCGAAGGGCCCGGCCGACAATGGACTGTCCGCGCTGAGGGCCACGCGCGTCGCATGCTGGTCGCGCGCGAGAATGGTTGGCTCGAATCGGCCAGTGACCGGAGTGGCCCGCGTGGCGACGGCCGACTGCCACTCGTACGACGCGTTCAAATGCCAGAAAATGCCCGTGCCAAAATCCACGCCGGCGCCAACGGCGCGCACGAGATACGGATCGCTGTAGTCACTTCCGAATTCCTGCGCCGCGATGCTATTGATCGTCGTCGAGCGTTCGGCGACATCCCCGACGTCGCGGAAATCGCGCATCGCAAAGAGGCGAACGCCTACACCATTCGCCCCGGTGTACGCGATTGCGCCCGAGCCGTGCCCCTGCCGATCGTCAAGACCGTACCGCCCTCGCGCAACCGCACTCAGGCCGCGCCCAAATTGCTTCGACAATCCCTCGCCGACCGACAGTCCTTCGGCGCGGTCGAACCGCACAATATCCGCGATGTTGCGCGCGGAGATAGACATCGTCTGCGCTCGCGCCAACGCTTGTGCGCGCACCAGCTCTCGCGCTTCGCTCTGCACTCTCGCGATGTCTTCGTTCGCCGCACGGAGGTCGTTCGGCAACGAGTCCAGCACCGAGCCATGCCACGGGTACGCCTTGAGTGTTTGCGGCGACGCCTGCACGATTTCGGGCCCGGCAAAGAGCAACCGGCTCGGTGAGAGATTGAATTTGTAATCCTGGATTTCCCATCGGCCGCTGATGATCGCGCGAATGGGATAGTCGAGCCACGTCCCCGTGCGCCGAATCTCGATCTCCTGCCGGCTCGGCAACCAGAACCGCCCGCCCACCAGGCGGTTCTCGAGGACGATCGAGAGTTCCTCGAGCGCGTGGTCGAGGAAAGCGGTGCGCGTAAAGCTCAGATCCATTCGCACGATCTGCCCTTCAGACGCATCCAGATAAACCGCGCCGACCACTCGCGCGAGCGTATCGATCTTCGGACGGATCTTGATTTCGTAGACATGGATGCGCTGCGTTCCCGAACCGATCGAGAAGCTGTCGGCCAGCGCGTAATCGTATTGCGACTCGCCATACCGCGAGAGCGGATGCGGGACGTCGCGCACCTCGTCGCCCTCGCCGACGCGGATGATGTTCGGAAAATTGTTCTGAACGATGCCGAGGTGGTCGCGGTGGTACGCGATGTCCGTTGGCAGGAGAAGCGTGTCCCGGCGCCCGATGATGATCTGCTTGCTCTGATTGGGCGCCTGCCAGTAGACTTCCGACTCCAGCTCGTCCGATTTGATGATCTTTGGCGGTGTGTGAAAACCTTCGCCGAGCTGGGCCAGGAAGGTCACGTAGCCGTGCGCTCTGGCCTGATAGTCCCGGAGGCCGGTGTCGGCGAGCTGCCTGCCGCGCAGGTCGATGGCGCGTTCAACCAGCGTGATGCTGCGCATGTCGTTCCAAGTCTGCGCGCCGGTGACCCGGGCAAGACTCACCAACACGAATATCAAGCACGCGGTGCCGCGCACCGCGAGGAATCGACGCATGATTGGCGAATATCGTCGGGTGGCAGGTCAGGAGCAACCCGCTTCATGAGCTTTCAAGAATTTCGCGACCGCGCACGTCGCACCACTGGCGGCGTACCCTCGAAGCCACGACTTGTGCCGGTGTGGCAAGACGCGCTCCTCGACACGGAAACGCCCGTGGCCGCCTTCGCCAAACTGCGTGAAGGTCCATTCGCGTTTCTGCTCGAATCAGCGCCTGCCGGTGGAGAGACCTGGGCCCGGTACACGTTCATGGGCACGGCGCCCCGCGCCGCGTGGAAGCTCAAAGACGGCACCGTGCAGGACTGGACGCCAGGCCTCGGCTGGCACAACGACCGATCGCCCGCCGACCCGCTCACCGATCTCGAATCGCTGCTCTGCGACGCCGAGCCAGTCGATCTCGACGAGATCGGCGAGTTTTGGAGCGGTGCCGTCGGCTATTTCGGGTACGACGTCGCCCGCGTCATCGAGAAACTACCCGCGCCGCCTGCGCGAGGTGTCGACGTCCCCGACGCGCTGTTCGTGTTTACAAATGCACTCGTCATCTTCGACAACCTCCGCTCGCAAGCGCGAGTCGTCGCCGCCGCTCGCGTACAGCCCGACGCAAGCGACGCTGACCTCCAGCGCTCGTACGACGACTGCATGGCGACAATTTCCGAGACGATGGCCCGCCTACGAGGTCCCTCGGCGCTCGGGCCGCTCGATCTGAACACGTCAGCGCCGGCGGCGGAAGGAACCTCGCGCTACGACAGGGAAAAATTCCTCGCCGACGTGGAACGCGTGCGGCAGTACATCATCGCCGGCGACGCGTTCCAGGTGCAGGTCGCGCGACGCATCGACGTTCCATTCGATTTTTCGTCGACCGATCTCTACCGCGCGCTTCGTGTAATCAATCCCTCGCCGTACATGTATCACCTCGTGCTCGACGGCATCGAGATCGTCGGAAGCTCGCCGGAGTTGCTCGTTCGAGTCAGCGCAAGCGGGACGGTGACCCTGCGACCAATCGCCGGCACGCGCCGTCGCGGACGCTCCGCTGAGGACGACGCGGCGATGACCGAAGAACTGCTCGCCGACGAGAAAGAGCGCGCGGAGCATCTGATGCTCGTAGACCTCGGTCGCAACGACGTCGGTCGAATCGCCAAGTACGGCACGGTCCAGGTCAGCGAGTTGATGGTCGTCGAGCGCTACTCGCACGTGCTTCACTTGGTGAGTCAGGTCGACGGAGAATTGCGTGACGGACTCACCGCGATGGACGCATTCCGCGCCAGCTTCCCGGCTGGTACGCTCACGGGCGCACCGAAAGTACGCGCCATGCAGATCATCGACGAAATGGAGCCCGAGCGTCGCGGTCCGTACGGTGGCGCCGTTGGATACATCAGCGCCGGTGTGAAGCGAATGGACCTCGCGATCACCATTCGCACGTGCGTCATCGCGAACGGTGTCGCCTCGGTGCAGTCCGCCGCCGGCGTCGTTTACGATTCCATCCCCGAACGCGAGTTCCTCGAGCACCAGAACAAGGCGAGGGCGCTTTTGACGGCGATCGGCCAGATTCGTCGGTAGGTTCGCTCGCGGCGCGATTGTGCACCATATTTCACGACAATGCGATATAGGCTGATCAGCACCGACGGCGCGCATTCGTTCGAGCTCACTGACGGCCGTCCATTCGTGGTCGGACGAGCCCCAACGAGCGACATACCCGTGATCGACCCAACGATCTCGAGACGCCACGCCGAGGTGCACTGCACCGAGACGGGCGTTACGGTGCGCGACCTCGGCTCCAGCAACGGCACGTTCGTCAACGGCAACAGGATCGAATCGTCGGCGGTGTCGCCGTCGGATACCGTGACGTTCGGCAAAGTCGCATTCCGGCTTCAGTCCGACGTCCCGACGCAGCCCCAACCGGCCGCCGTGACGGCGGCGCCGGCCGGCGCCACCATCGTGCGTCAATTGCCGATGCGCGATCCGAGTGCAACAGTCGTCGGAGTGAGAAGCCCGATCACGAGTGGCGAAGCCGTCGCCATGCCGGAACAGGCGCTTTCGCCCGACGAAAAGAACCGCCAGAAGCTCCAGATCCTGCTCGAGGTCTCCAAAGGACTCGGCAAGACGACGGACATCGATTCGCTGCTCGAAAAGATCGTAAAGTACGCATATCAGATCTTGGAAGTCGATCGCGTCGCGATTCTGCTTGTCGACGACGCGGGCGAGCTCGTGCCGAAGATCGCGCGCGACAAACGCGGCGGCGACACGGCCCGCGCCATTCCGCAGTCCATCGCGCGCAGCGCATTGAACGACAAGGTCGCGATCATGTCCGACAACGCGGGCGAAGACACGCGCTTCGGCGGCCAGTCGATCCTCATGCAGCAAATCCGGTCGGCGATCTGCGTACCGCTCATCGGCAGCGGAGAGAAAGCGCTCGGCATTCTATACGTCGATAACGTCACGGCGACACACCGCTTCAGCGACGAAGACTTCGAGTTCTGCATCGCGTTCGCGGGCATTGCGGCCGTCGCCATCGAAAACGGACAATTCGCGCAGCGCATTCAGCGTGAGCTGCTCACCCGCAGCAACTTCGAGCGTTTCTTCACGCCGCAACTCGCCAAGCGAATCGCCGAATCGTCCGAGAGCATCAAACTCGGCGGCGACAAACGGACCGTCGCCGTGTTGTTCAGCGATATTCGCGGCTTCACCGCGCTGTCGGAGACGATGCGGCCGGACGACATGGCCAGCTTGCTCACAGAGTACTTCACGCAGATGGTGGACTGCGTGTTCCGATACGAGGGCACGCTCGACAAGTTTATCGGCGACGCAGTGATGGCCCAGTGGGGCGCCCCGATCGGCGGACCTGACGATGCCGACAAGGCGATGGCCGCCGCATTGGAAATGATTCAAGAGCTCGACAAGCTGAACGCCGAATGGCGAGCCGTCGGAAGACCTGAGCTCGAAATCGGCATCGGTCTCAACTTCGGCGAGGCCTTTGCGGGCAACATTGGATCTGAACGGCGTCTCGAGTTCACCGTCATCGGCGACACGGTCAACACGGCGAGCCGTCTCTGCTCGGCCGCCGATCCCCGCGAAATTCTGGTGTCGGACGATTTCCGTCGCGCACTGAAGAATCCGCCGCGGATGGCCGAGTGCCCACCGATGGAACTCAAGAACAAGAGCCAACCCGTGACCGTGTATCGCGTCATTCTCGATTGATGGCGCGCGCCGAACCGCCGGCGGGATTTATACAATTCTCAATCGGGCGCGCGAACGTGGTGTGCGCGCAGCATATCGCCGACGCAACGCGCAGCGCGCTCAGCGCGGGAACACTGTACGACTACGCCGCGCGAAATCCGAACGCAAGATCGCTCGCTGGACGCGGCGTCGCATACGCGGTTCCGCTTCCCGGCAACGTCGAGCAGGTAGTGATTCGGCACAATCGTCACGGTGGATTGCTGGCCGGCCTGACGCGCGACGTGTTTCGCTCACCCACTCGTGCGCCCTACGAGCTCGAGACGTCGCTCCGACTCGCCCGCGCTGGAGTTCCATCCGCGCCGGTGCTTGGCTATGCGACCTACGATGTCGCGCCGGGTTTTTGCCGAGCCGACGTCATTAGCCGCGAAATCGTTGCGAGCGCCGATCTGTCCCACGCGCTGCTCTCCGCCAATGCTCCGACACGAATGCGCGCGCTCACGGCGACGGCGGACCTCATCGCGCGCCTAAGCGACGCCGGCGCACGGCACCACGATCTCAACGTGAAGAACGTGCTGCTCCGCGAGAACGATGGCGGCGTTGAAGCGCTGGTGCTCGATGTCGATCGAGTAACCTTTGGCGAAACGTCGCGAGCGGCGCTTGAACACAATCTCACGCGCATGCTGCGCTCCGCGCGCAAATGGCAAACGCGCTACGGCGCGCGGGTCACCGATGCTGAGCTCGACGCGTTCGCCCGTGGTTTGGTCGGATCGCCGCGCACGACTTCTTCATAGATTTCGATTGTGCGATCCGTCATTCGCTCTACCGAAAACTCGTCCGCGCGCGCTCGCGAATTGATCGTGAGACGCTCGCGCAGCGCGGGCTCGAGCAACAGACGCGCGATCGCGTCGCCAAGCGCCGTTGGATTTTCGGTTTGGGCGAGCAGTCCCGACTCACCATGCACGATCACTTCGGGAATTCCGCCGGCGAGCGTCGCGGCGACCGGCTTGCCGAATGCCAATGCGTCGAGCAGCACGGAGCCCATTCCCTCTTCTTTCGAGCTGAGACACACGACGTCCGCCGCGGCGAGCAGAGAATCGGCATCGGTGCGATACCCGGCGACGTGGACGGTGCCCGTCAGGTTCAACGCCCGCACTTCGCCCTCGACATCCGCCCGCAACGGCCCGTCGCCCACCAGCAGCCCGTGCGCATCCGGAACGAGCTCCTTCACGTGTGCCATCGCGCGCACGAAGTTGACCGGATCCTTGTGGCCGACGAGCTGCGCCACCTGGACGACGAGCGGCGCGCCGCGAGGAATTCCAAGCGACGCGAGCAGATCGGTCGTCGCGGGAATGAGCGTTCTGTGAACATCGACGCCATCGGGCACGACGCGAATTCGGCCCGGCGCAACTCCGCCGCGCTCGAGCACCCGCGCAACGGCCTTCGACACCGCCACGATGACCGCGGCACGACCGTACTTCCATCGCGTGCCGGCGTTCGATCGGAGTTTGAAGTCGACGCGACGGGCGACCACGAGCGGAATCCGCGTACCGATGGTCGCGAGCGCGGCGACCGCAACCGCGTGCGCGGTATGCGCATGTACGACGTCGATACGATGGTCTCGAATGACTCGGCGCAGCTTCCACGCCGCGAGCGGATCGACCTCGGACGCGGGACTGCAGTCGACGACATCAAGGCCGGCGGCAAGCGCGCGACCGGCGAGCGGTTCGCCAGTGCGTGCGGCGACAACGGACCCGAAACCGCGACGCGACAGCTCAGCGGCAAGCCAGAACGCCTGGCGCTCGCCGCCGCGCCATCCGCGCTCGGTGTCGACGTGAAGTACTCGAAGAGTCACGGCGCGCAACTTCCGCCGTTGGGGTATCGCGCGCAAGACACGTCGCCGCAAAAGCACGCGATTGCTCCATCACACTCCGACGCGTGAGCACGACGCAGTTGCAACCGCCGCGCGAGGTACAAAAGATCCTCGTCGTTGCACTCGACAACCTGGGCGATCTCGTCTTCGCGTCGGCGCTCGTGCCGCCCCTCCACGCCGCGTTTCCGCATGCGACCATCGACATATGGTGCAAGGACTACACGGCGCCAGTGGCGTGGATGATCCCGCATGTGAACGACGTCATCGCCGCCGATCCATTCTGGGCCGTTCCGCCGCATCGCCAGCGTCCACCGTTGATGAAATTCTTGCGAAGCGTCGCCGACGTGCGACAACGAGGTTATGATGTCGCCGTGTTGAGTGAGGCGCCGTGGCGCGCCGCGGCAGCGACCGCCGCGGGGAAAATCCCCACGCGCATTGGCCTCGCGCGACACCGCAACGCCGCGTTTCTCACGCACGTCCTCGAGAAAGAGGACCATCACAAGCCGGTCGTCCAGGAGCAAGCGCGCCTGCTCGCGCCGCTCGGCATCGCGGGACATCATGCGGTGTATCGGCTTGACGAAACTCGCATCGGCGAGTCCGTGGCCGACGTCGAACGACACGTTCCCGCCCGGTTCGTCGCTTTCCATCCGTTCGCGAGCGTCCGCGATCGGTGCGTCCCTGTGGCTGAGTGGACGCGTTTGGCGGATTTCATGGCGGAGCGTTCGCTACCTGTGGTGTGGGTTGGGACGTCCGCCGAGCTGAACGAATTTCGAGAGACCCAGCGTCACCCGCCGGGGTTTTACAGTGACCAGATCGGCGACGGTTCGCTTCGGGTGACGGCGGCAGCCCTCTCGCGCGCAACGCTGTTTGCAGGGCACGACTCGGGGCCGCTGCACGTGGCGGCGGCGTTTGGTGTGCCGGTCGTCGGCGTCTTTGCGCCCGGCCAGCCCGACCGCACCTTTCCGCAGGGTCCTGGACCGTGGCGAATCATTCGCCGGCCGTCGCCGGCCGGCATTACCGCGAGCACGATGCTCACCGAGATCGACGCAGTGTCCGCAGAAGCGAACCGATGATCGACGTCCCAACGCCGCTGCGGCGAGTGTGCGTCGTGATGATGAGCGCCGTCGGCGATGCAGTGCACGTCTTGCCGGTGATCAACGCACTCAAGCGACACACGCCCGGCGTTCACGTCACGTGGGTGCTTCAGCCCGGGCCGGCCACGTTGGTTCGCGGCCATCGATCCGTTGATGAAATACTCATTTTCGATCGCTCGAAAGGCTGGTCCGCGTTCGCCGACATTCGACGCCAGCTCGCTGGGCTTCGGTTCGACCTGGTGATCAACCTCCAGGTGTATTTCAAAGCCGGAATCGTCACGAGCTTCACGCGCGCTCCGATCAAGCTCGGCTTCGACCGGGCACGCGCACGCGACATGAATTGGCTGTTCACCACCGATCGCATTCCGCCCCACGAAATGCAGCACGTGCAGGATCAGTACTTCGAATTCCTCACCGCGATCGGAATTCCCTACGAGCCCGTTGTGTGGGACTTGGGTCCGTGGGACAATGAGCGTGATTGGCAGCGTGGGTTCGTTTCGCAGTTCGACCGCCCGCTCGCGTCGATCGTCGTCGCCACCAGCAAGGAGCAGAAAGACTGGTTGCCGAAGCGCTGGGCCGAAGTGGCCGACGCGCTCTGGCATGACTTCGGGCTTCAGCCGGTGCTCGTCGGCGGCCGGTCACCGCGAGAGAACCACGCGGAGACCGTCATCATGAATCACGCGCGCTCCGGTCCCGGTCCACACTCCGCGCTCGGCAGCGGTCTGCGCAATCTCGTCGGAATTCTCGACGCGTCGTCGCTCGTGCTAGCGCCAGATACGGGACCGCTGCATATGGCCGTCGCGCTCGACCGCCCGACGATCAGCCTGATGGGCTACACGAATCCGAAGCGCACCGGCCCGTACCGCCACTTTCATGATCTCATCGTCGACGCCTACGGCGAGCCGAATGAGAATTATGGAATAACGATGGAGAACCGCCTCGACCGCATGCCGGGCATCTCCGTCCGCGACGTGCTCGACAAGGTTCAGCTCTGGCGATCGAAATACCGGACGTAGGTCCTGATGGCTCAGCTAGATCGGCTCAGCTAGCTCGGCTCAGCTGACCGAGCTTAGCCCAGCCATCGGCCATCGGCCATCAGCACAGCTAACCGCTATCGGCTATCGGCAAGATCGGTAGTCGCTTCGCTCCTTCAGTTGGGATCGAGCGCCATTATTGGCAATGGACGCCC
>JBDTAE010000074.1:0-23173 GCA_039924785.1 Gemmatimonadaceae bacterium
CCACCGCGTCGTGTAGAGCGGAACCTTGTTGATGTCCTCCACGAGAACGTCGGCCCAGCCGCTCAGATGCCGGTCGTAATACGCACGCGCAACGAACGGAAACGTGTATCGCGTTCCCGCACGATGCACGTCGATGCCGTCGAGGACGGCGCGCGGTGGACAATCCGGCCAGCCGCCACACAGCAATCGTACATCGTGCCCGGCACTCGCCAGCCGCCCAAAGATCTCGTGCAAGTGAATTTCGGCACCGCCGCCTTGAGGATTCTCTCGATCCTGCCAGTTGACGAGCAGAATTTTCACTAGAGCCGACCCATTCGGCGGGCGAGCGCATCGAGGACTCCATTCACGAACTTTGCGCTCTTGACCGTTCCGTAACGCTCCGCGAGATGCACGGATTCCTGAATGACAACGAGCGGCGGGGTCTCGCCACGGCTCAATTCAGCGGCGCCGAGTCGCAGCACGCACCGGTCGACGACACCGAGTCGCTCGAGTCGCCAGTTGGTCGTCACGTCGGCGATCTGCTCGTCGAGCTCCCGGCCGTTCTTGAGAATGGTGCTGACGAGTCTCGATGCGATCTGCCGTTCGTCGGGCGCGACGGAAAGGTCGTCCCACACCTGCGTGGCCACGCGGTCGAGCTTCTCCTCGCCACGAACGTCCCACGCATACAACGCCTGGAGTACGCGCGCCCGCGCGCGCGTCTCAACCCTCTTCCGCGGCATCCAATCGATCGAACAGGTCCGCCATCTCCAGCGCAGCGAGCGCCGCGTCCCATCCTTTATTGCCATGCACGCCGCCAGCGCGGGCTTCGGCTTGCTCGGTGTTGTCGCAGGTGAGTAGTCCAAAGCCGATGGGCGTGTCGAACTCGACGCCGGCCTTTGCCAGTCCGCGCGACGCTTCCCCCGCGACGAAATCGAAATGCGGGGTGTCCCCTCTAATCACCGCACCGACGGCGACAAGCGCGACGTACCGCTCCGACGTCAACAATCGACGCGCGGCAAGCGGCAATTCCCACGCGCCGGGTACCCAGACGACGTCGACGTCATCCGCGGCTACGCCGTGACGCACGAGCGCATCCGCCGCGCCTTCGACGAGCTTTTCGACGATCGTCAGATTGAACCGGCTTGCCACCACCGCAACGCGGCGCGGCTCTCCCCTGCCCGATGGCGTCCCAGAGAATTCAGCCATTACGACGCAAGCAAGTGCCCGAGCTTCTCGCGCTTCACGCGCATATACTCGGCGTTCTCATCGTGCGCGGGCTGGATGATCGGCACACGCTCGCCGAGTCGCAGACCGTAGCCTTCGAGGCCAATCATTTTGCGGGGATTGTTCGTGATTGGACGAATCGACTTGAGGCCGAGGTCCAGCAGAATCTGCGCGCCGATTCCGTAGTTGCGGAGATCGGGCTTGAACCCGAGCTGCTCGTTCGCTTCAACCGTGTCCGCCCCTTTGTCTTGGAGCTCGTACGCCTTGAGCTTGTTCAGGAGACCGATGCCGCGTCCTTCCTGATCGAGATAGACGATGACGCCGCGGCCTTCCTTCGACGCCATCTCCATTGCTTTGTCGAGCTGCCAGCCGCAGTCGCAACGCATCGAGTGGAAGACGTCGCCCGTGAGACATTTCGAATGGATGCGTACGAGCATATCCTCGCCGTCGCCGATGTCGCCATACACCAGCGCGACATGCTCCGCGGCATCGACATCGTTCTTGTAGCCGATGATCTTCCACGTGCCGTAATTCGTCGGCAAGCGCGCTTCGGCGATGCGATGGACGAGGCGTTCGTGCTTGAGCCGGTGCGCAACGAGTTGCGCGACCGTGATGAACGTGATCTCCTGCTCCTGCGCGAACGCCTCGAGCTGCGGACGACGGGCCGTCGAACCATCCTCATTCAAGATCTCGCAAATCACGCCGGCGGGAAGCAGACCGGCGAGCCGCGCGAGGTCGACCGCCGCCTCCGTGTGGCCCACACGCTGCAACACGCCGCCTTCGCGCGCGCGAAGCGGAAACACATGTCCGCCGTGACGAAGATCGCCCGGCACAGCCGCCGGGTCCACGGCAACCTGAATCGTCGTGGCGCGGTCCTGCGCGCTGATGCCGGTCGTGACGCCGAAGCGCGGCGATGCATCGACACTGACCGTATACGCCGTGCGATAGTCGTCGATGTTCGTCTCGGCCATTGGCGCAAGGTCGAGCGCGTCGACCCGTTCGCCATTCAACGCAAGGCAAATGAGCCCGCCCGCCCTTTTGATCATGAAATTCACCATCTCGGCCGTCACGGACTGCGCGGCGCAGACGAGATCACCCTCATTTTCGCGATCCTCATCATCCGCGACGATGACGAACTTTCCGTCGCGAATATCGGCGATCGCCTGTTCTATCGTTCCGAAGACCATGTTGGTTCCTTGATGAGTCGCTGAACGTACTTCCCCAGCATATCAGCTTCGACATGCACCGCGTCGCCGGCAGACAGGTCGCCGAGCGTCGTGTGCCGCAGGGTGTACTCGATCAACGAAATTTGAAGCACCTCGGGGCCGGGGAGGTCGTTCACGGTGAGACTGACACCGTCGACCGTGACCGAGCCGTGCTGTACCATAAGGTCAGCCAGCCCTTGCGGCAGGACAAGGTTGATGACCCGTGCGTCGCCGACCTTCGCAACGTCGAGAACCGTGGCAACACCGTCCACGTGTCCTTGCACGAAATGTCCGCCAAGTCGCGCGCCGACTTGCAGCGATCGTTCAAGATTCACGCGACGGCCAGGTCGCCAATCTCCGATCGTCGTTCGGCTGAGCGTGGTGACGACTGCGGCAACGGCAAACCAGCCGTCGCCCCTTTCGCGAACGGTGAGACACGCGCCGTTTACGGCGATGCTTTCTCCGTCCACGAGATCTTTGTACGCGCACGTGATCCGGAACTCACGCCCTGCCTCCGAAGTGGAGACACTCGAGAGGATGCCGACATCTTCGATCAATCCGGTGAACACGGCACGTCTCGGAGCGCGTAAATGGTCATTGTGTCGTCGCCAAAACGTCGCTGGTCCACAACCGGCCGACCGTCGAGCGATTCCTCGAATCCAGCCGGCGCCGACCCGAACGCCTGGAGCGCACCGGCACCCAGCCTGAGCGCTGACCCAAAGATAACGAGCCGGTCGACGAGCCCCTCGCTGAGGAGCGAACCCGCCAGTTTGGCGCCTCCTTCGACGAACAGCGACCGAATTCCCCGCTCGCGCAGGCCGATCATGGACGCTTCAAGTGTGGCCGCCCGCTGAATGACGACGCCGGCGCGGGTGATCTCGAACAGCGTGTCTGACGGCACGAAGGGCGCGCGCTCGACGATGATCGTCTCGATTTGATTCGCCGTCTTGACGAGCGTCGAATCGAGCGGCGTTCGAAGACCCGAGTCGAAAACCACCCGCTTCGGCGCGATCCTCGGCGTGATCGACACGCCGCGAACGGTGAGCGCCGGATCGTCGGTGATTACGGTACCGACGCCGACGGCAATGGCATCGGCGTTGGCGCGCATTGTATGCGTCTGTTTTCGAGACTCCTCCCCCGTAATCCAGCGATGAACGCCCGTCGGGTCGGCGATCGCTCCGTCCGCCGACAGCGCGAGCTTCAACGTGACCCACGGGCGATCGCTCGCATGGGCGTTGAAGAATGGCGCGTTGAGCTCGAGCGCTTCGTCGCGAAGCGGGCCGACATCCACCCGAACGCCATGCTCGCGAAGCTTTGCCGCACCGCCGCGCGCGATCTTGCTCGGATCGGATACCGCAACGACGACACGCGACACGCCCGCCGCTACCAGGGCGTCGACACACGGTGGAGTTTTTCCAGTGTGCGCGCAGGGTTCGAGCGTGACGTAGACGGTGGCACGGCGCGCACGGTCGCCCGAGACGCGCAGCGCGTTCACGTCCGCGTGCGCGTCACCATATCGCTCATGATACCCTTCGCCGACGACCACCCCGTCGGCAACGACGACGGCGCCGACCATCGGGTTCGGCGCCGTCTGTCCCAGTCCTCGAGCGGCGAGCGCGAGCGCTCGTCGCATGTATACCGCGTCAGCGTCTCGCGATGCAGCGGCCGTCATAACTTCATTCGAGTTTTCTTACCAGCTGAGGCGAAGCCCCACTGAACCGTACACGAGCGAACGATCGGCCGCATCCTTGAACGAGTTGTAGGTCGCCGCGGTTCCACCTGATGCTTGGCCTCCCTCCACGACAAGCTTGAACAGCGGCAAGTTAAGCGACACATCGCCGAACACGTTGGTGCGCGTCATTGTTGGAAGCGTACCGCTGGCCGTTGCTGTTTGCCCGCTGGACGTTCCGCTGATCGTGCCGGACTGGTCGTATTTGTCCTGGCCAACCCCCGCGGCGAGACCGAACACGATGAAACTCTTGCTGGCGACGACCCGCCACGCCGACGTCTTTACTTTGAAATCCTTGACGTTCAGAGTGTTCCCGTTGGATGTGCCAATGAGATCCGTCTGCGGCAAATCGCGCTTGATCCACGTGACGGAAACGCCCGGCACAACGATCGACTCGGATAAGAGCCCGACCCTCGCGCCATACCCGAACTGGAAATTGCTCTGTGGCGTGAGCGCGATGGAGCCGCTCGACGACGCGTCACCCTTAATCGTTGGGACGTACGAAGCACTCGCCAAAGCATCCACGCCGAGGATATTCGTCAGTGCGAGAGGAAATCCCTTGAAGATGCCAAGCGCGGCGTCGGCAGTTGGAAGGCCGAGCACCTGATCTTTTGTCGGCAGCGTTTGTCGTTGCGCGCCAGCCAGGCTCTGCGTGAATTTTCCGACATCTGGAAGCTTGCCTTGGAATACGTTCGCGCGGACGCCGATGGAAAAGTGGCCGATGCCGCCGAGAACACTTCCCTGCCCGATCGTCGCGTTGCCGCCGGCCAAAGCCACTCCAAGCTGCGGCGCCATGAACTGATACACATCATACGCCTGCTGACAGGCGTCTTGCGCGAATCCCGCAGAACATTTTGACGTACCTGCCTGCGCCAGTGCGGCCGCAGCCGACAGCGTCAAACCAAGACCGGCGTTCACGAAGGACTTTCTCATCCGCGTGCTCTCCTATTGAAGAATGACCTGTCCTGAGCCGGGGGCGATTCGACCGAGACGCCAAGCACGCACTCCATGAGACTTTGCGGATGCGATCACCGCATCCGCATCCGATTCGGCAAGAATGACGACCATGCCGACTCCCATGTTGAACGTCCTGAACATCTCGTTGCGCTCGACCGCTCCGGCCTGTTGGAGTTGCACGAACAGGTTGGGGATTTTCCAAGAGTTAGTATCGACCACTGCGTCCAGATTCGACGGCAGAGCACGATTCAGATTCCCCGGAAGCCCTCCACCCGTGATGTGCGCCATCGCGTGGATCTTCGACAGCACAGGCCGTACCGCGGACAGGTAGGAACGATGTACCTCGAGCAGGACCTCCCAGACCGTTCTGACGTCACCGGGAAACGGGTCCTGCGGGGCTAAATTCATGCGATCGTTGATGATACGGCGAGCGAGCGAATAGCCGTTCGTATGCAGTCCGCTGCTCTCGAGGCCGACGAGCACGTCGGTGTCGAGGACGCGGCTCGAGCCGAGGATGGCGTCTTCGTCGACGTAGCCGACGATGAAACCAGCCAGATCGTAGTCCGGCGGCGTATAGACGCCCGGCATCTCGGCCGTTTCGCCACCCAACAGCGCGCAACCGTTCTCACGACAGCCGGCCGCGACACCCGCCACCACGCCCTCGACGACAGCCGGCTCGAGCGCGCCAAACGCAACGTAGTCGAGAAAAAACAGTGGGGACGCGCCTTGCACGAGAATGTCGTTCGTGCAGTGGTTCACGAGGTCGTGTCCGACGGTGTCGTGCTTGTTCGCTTCGATCGCCACCTTGAGCTTCGTACCGACGCCGTCGGCGCTCGACACGAGAACCGGGTTCGGCACGTCGGTCGGAACGCGAAACATTCCGCCGAATCCTCCGAACTCTCCCCGCGCGCCTGCCGTCAACGTCGAAAGGACGTGCGCTTTGATCCGGTTCTTGGCGTCGTCAGCCGCGTCGATGTCGACGCCGGCGCTTCGATAGTCCAGCGGCTGGGTCACCCGACGTCCTGTTCGAAGCTCGTGAGTTGATGAATTTCGCCGACGCGCCGCTTGAGGTCTTCGGACGTGATTTCGAGCAAACGCTCGATTGAGAATTTCTCGACGGCGAACGATCCCATGGCCGAGCCGTAGACGACGGCGCGGCGCAAGCTCGCTTCGGACAGATCCCCCGAGCGCGCGAGATAGCCCATGAAGCCGCCGGCGAATGAGTCTCCGGCGCCGGTCGGATCGAACACGGCGTCGAGGGGGAACGCCGGCGCGAAGAAGATGCTTTTGGCGGTGAACATGAACGCGCCGTGTTCACCTTTCTTGATCAACACGTGCTTCGGCCCCCGGGCCATGATCCAACGCGCCGCCTTTACGAGGTTGAACTCATCCGTCAGCTGTCGCGCTTCCGCGTCGTTCAGGGTGATGAGATCGACGTGCTCGAGCAGTTTGAGCAAATCCGGACGACGGCTCTCGATCCAGAAGTTCATCGTGTCGCATGCGACCAGCTTGGGCTTTGAGACCTGGGTCAGCACGTCGAGCTGCAACCGCGGATCGATGTTGCCAAGGAAGACGAACGGGGCGTTGCGGAATTGCTCCGGTATCTTCGGATGGAAGTTCGAAAAGACCCCGAGGTGGGTTTCCAGCGTTTCGGCGACGTTGAGGTCGTGGCGATAGCGTCCGCGCCACCGGAACGACGCGCCGTCCGCCTGCTCGAGGCCTGCGAGATCGATCGGTCGCGACGCGAACTTCGACCTCAGCTCGTCGATCGGATAGTCGGCGCCGATGATACCGACGAGTTGCACCGGCGCGAGGTGGCTCGCCGACGCGGAAAAGAACGTGCCGGAGCCGCCGAGGACGTGATCGGCTTTGCCGAACGGGGTTTCGACCGAATCAAGCGCGACGGATCCGACAACGAGAACAGACATGGAGAGAGAGGTCGTGAGGGAAGATGTGTTTCTACCGATGGCAAATTGCTCATAGCAACCAGCAACAGCCAACGCACCCGGCTTGATACTCAGCACTCGCTTCTTTGATTACGCACTGCGATGTTGACGCTCTGCTGGCGACCGACATCAGCTGTTTCGAAACTTCGTGGCCACTACTCGGAGGTCCTCGGTCCCGGCGTTCGGTCGATCGCGCTCAGGTGTTCGCGTTTGGCTTTCGCATTTCGCTATCGCTCTTCGCGGTCTTGTTGTCGCTGTTGGCCCATTGGCTGTCGCTAGGGCGATTCGCGCACCTGTCACATCCTGTCCGGCGCCGCAATCCCCAACAAGTCCAACCCATTCTTCACCACCTGCCGCGCGGCACGCGCCAGCACCAGTCGCGCGCGCATGATCGGCTCGGGCTCGTTCAACACGTGCGCCTTGTGGTACCACAGATGAATCATGCCCGCGGTATCATGCAAGTACGTCGCGACCCGATGTGGCTCGAGCGACTCCGCCGCACCGGCGATCGTCGACGGATAGTCGAGCAGCGCCTTGATCAACCCGCGTTCTTCGGGCAGCGTCAAGATCGACAGATCGACGTCGGTCCCCGTCACCGTGCTGGCATCGATCTCACCGACGCGGAAGATGCCGCTGAGTCGCGCATGCGCCATCTGGATGTAGTACACGGGATTCTCATCCGACTGCGACCGCGCGACGTCGACGTCGAACACGAGCTGCGAATCGCCGCGGCGCATGAGGAAGAAATACCGCACGGCGTCGCGGCCCACTTCGTCGATCAGATCTCGCACCGTGACGTAGCTGCCCGCGCGCTTGGAGATCTTCACCTCTTCGCCCGCCTTCATCACCGTGACCATCTGATGCAGCACGTACTCCGGATACCCCTTCGGGATTCCGGCGCTTAGCGCCTGCAATCCCGCGCGGACGCGCGTGACGGTGCCGTGGTGGTCCGAGCCCTGCACGTTGATCGCGCGCGCGAAGCCGCGTTCCCATTTGGTGATGTGGTACGCGACGTCTGGCACGAAATAGGTTGGCTCGCCGCCTTTCTCGGCGCTGCGACGCATCACGCGATCCTTGTCGTCGCCAAAATCGGTCGTGCGCAGCCACAGCGCGCCGTCTTTCTCGAATGCATGTCCCGCCGCGATCAACCGCTGAATCGCCTCCGACACCCGGCCGTCGGCATACAGCGACGATTCCAGGAAATAGACGTCGAACTTCACGCCGAACGCCTGGAGATCGAGATCCTGTTCCTTGCGCAGCTCCCGAACGGCGAAGAGGCGCAACGCGTCGATGTCGTCGGCGCCGGGATCCGACGAATGTTCGTCGATGTATCGTTGTGCGAGATCTCTAATATACTCGCCGTGATACCCGTTGTCCGGAAACGGGGTGTCCGCGCCGCCCAGTTGTCGCACGCGAGCGTGCACGCTGAGCGCAAGATTCATGATCTGCGCGCCGGCGTCATTGTAATAGAACTCTCGCGTGATGTCCCAGCCAGTGGCGCCGAGCAACGCGGCGATCGCATCGCCGAGCGCAGCCTGACGACCGTGGCCGACGTGCAATGGACCCGTGGGATTCGCGGACACGAATTCCACATTCACAGGGCGGCCATTCCCCGCGTTCGACGTTCCGTATTCGACGCCCGCGGCGATCAGCGAGCGCAATCCTTCGGCAAATACGTCGGACGCGACCCGGAAGTTGATGAACCCCGGCCCCGCGATGTCGGCGGCGCTGATTCCCGCGCGCGAGAATTCGAGTCGTTCAATAATCGCCGCGGCAAGCTCGCGCGGCTTCATGCCGAGCGGCTTCGCGAGCGTCATCGCGACGTTCGTCGCCCAATCGCCGAACGACGGATCGCGCGGCCGCTCGATGACCGGATCAACAGTATCGGGCGCACCAAGGGACTGCGCGGCGCGAACCAGCTCCGCGCGTAACTGATCCGTGCCGTCCACCTATGTCTCGGACTTTGTGGATGATCCCGACGAGCCAGATCCGCTCGATTTCGAATCCTTTGGCTTCGACTCAGTGGTCTTCGACTCGCTCGGCTTGGATTCCGAGGATTTCGATTCGGAGGATTTTGATTCGGACGACTTCGATTCCGACGACTTCGATTCCGACGATTTCGATTCGCCGCCAGACTTGTCGCCGCCCCCCGACTCGGTCTTGCTTCCGACCGTTGCCGCTTCATGCGACGCAGTAGTGTCAGGCGCACCGCCACGGTGCGCGTTGCGTCCGTAATCCGTGAGGTAGAATCCCGAGCCCTTGAATACGAGGCCGGCTCCGCCCGATAACTGTCGAACAGCAATTTCGCCGCATTCGGGACACGGAACTTCCTGCACCGCGTCACTCATCTTGAAGCGTTTCTCGACGACGTGACCGTTTGGACAGCGAAACTCGTAAGTTGGCATTTTACCGGAACTTAGACGACCGAACGCGAGCGGGAAAGTTAGCCGCGCCGGAGTGGCCGTTCAAGGGTGTGCAACAGCCGGCGGCGCAAGCGTCCGCTATGCGGGTCGGTACGTCCCCCACTCGTCGCGTAGCGCATCGGCAATTTCGCCGACGCTCGCGCGGGCGCGTACGGCGTCGACGATCAGCCCCATCATCGGCTCTTTGACGTCGGCGCTGGTGTAGCCGCGACTTGCCGCGCGCAACTCCTGAAGCGATCTCGCCACGGCGCTGCCGTCGCGTTTCGCCTTCACCACCGCAAGCCGCTCGACCTGCCCATGCTCGAGCGCCGAGAAGTCGGGGGTGGAAATCACCGGCGGATCTTCGCCGTCGGCAAACTTGTTCACGCCGACGATGACCGTTTCGCCTCGCTCCACGCTCAATTGATACTCGTACGCACTGCGCGCGATCTCTTCCTGGAAGAACGACGCGCCGATCGCCTTCGCCGCGCCGCCAAGCTCGTCGACTTTCTCGAGCAATTCGGTAGCGCGTCGCTCGAGCTCATTGGTAAGATGCTCGACGTAGTAGCTACCGGCGAGTGGATCGACGGTGAGCGTCGCGCCAGACTCGTACGCGATGATCTGTTGCGTGCGCAGCGCGAGGGTCGCCGCTTCACTCGTCGGAAGTGAAAGCGCCTCGTCGTAGCCGTTCGTGTGCAGCGACTGCGTGCCACCGAGTACCGCGGACATGGCCTGCACGGCAACGCGGATGATGTTGTTCAACGGCTGCTGCGCCTGAAGCGTGACGCCGCCTGTCTGCGTATGAAAACGCAAACGAGAGCTGCCCTCGCTCGCGCCGAAGCGGTCGCGCATCACCCGCGCGTAGATGCGGCGCGCGGCGCGGAACTTCGCGACCTCTTCGAACAGGTCGTTGTGGGCGGCGAAGAAGAACGACAATCGCGGCGCGAACTCATCGATGGCGAGTCCGGCATCGAGCGCGCGTTGCACATACTCGATCGCGTTCGCCATCGTGAACGCGAGCTCTTGCACGGCGGTGGCACCGGCTTCGCGAATGTGGTATCCGGAAATTGAAATCGGATTCCAATTCGGAACCTCCGCCGCGCAAAATCGGAACACCTCGGCGATCAGCGCAAGACTCGGCTCCGGAGGATAGATGTATGTACCGCGTGCGATGTACTCTTTGAGAATGTCGTTCTGAATCGTCCCGCTGAGCTTCGCCCGCAGAATTCCCCGCTCTTCGGCAACGACGATGTACATCGCAAGCAGCGTGGACGCCGTCGCGTTGATGGTCATCGAGGTCGACACGGTGTCGAGTGGCAGATCCGCGAGGAGCGTATGCATGTCCTCGACAGTGTCGATCGCGACACCGACGCGCCCCACCTCGCCCAACGCGCGCGGTGAGTCGGAATCGATGCCCATCTGCGTCGGCAAATCGAATGCGACGCTCAATCCGGTCTGGCCGGCATCGAGCAGCAGCTTGAAGCGGCGATTCGTCTCCGCGGCCGTGCCGAAACCTGCGTACTGGCGCATGGTCCAGTAGCGCCCACGGTACATCGTGGGCTGAACGCCCCGCGTGAACGGAAACTTTCCCGGGTCGCCGAGGTCGCGCGAATAGATCAGCGGCTCGTCGCTGTTAGGACGATAGACTGCGTCGATCGGAATGCCGGACGGAGAGGTTTTGGAAGTATCTGCCATTGAGGAGTTGGGGTCGCGACGGCGAAACGAAATCGTTCGCGTTACGCGACGACCAGCTCCGGCTTTCCGTTCAAGACTCTGGTCGCCAGCTCGACTTCGTTCTTGCTACCGATGTACAACGGCGTGCGCTGATGCAGTTCGGTTGGCGCAACGTCGAGCACCCGCTGGGCGCCATCGGTCGCCATGCCGCCCGCCTGTTCGACGATGAAGGCCAGCGGATTGGCTTCGTACAACAACCGAAGTTTACCCTTTGGAGTTTTCTGATTGGCCGGATAGGCGAAGATTCCGCCGCCGAGCATGTTGCGATGAAAATCGGCAACGAGCGAACCGACGTACCGTGTGCTCAGCGCCTTGTGATCGGCGTCGAGGCCCTTGTACTTGCGCATCAGCGCGCGAACCGGCTCGCTCCATACCTGCTCGTACGAGTCGTTCACCGAGAGGTACCGGCCCTGGTCGGGGATGCGGATATTCGGATGCGAGAGCAGGAATTCGCCGATCGACGGATCGAGCGTGAAGCCGTGCGCGCCCTGTCCCGTCGTATAGACCATCATCGTGCTCGAGCCGTAGATCACGTAGCCGGCTGCGACCTGGCGGCGCCCCGGCTGGAGCATGTCTTCGAGCTCGCCCTGACGGCCGCGTGTGAGTTTGCGAAGAACGGAAAAGATGGTGCCGACCGGCACGTTGACGTCGATGTTCGACGATCCGTCGAGCGGGTCGAACAACAAACAGTATTTGCCGCACTTGAACGGCTCAGGAATCTGGATGATGCCCGGCTCTTCTTCCGATGCCATCGCGCACAGACGTCCGCCGTGATCCATCGCCTTCACGATGATCTCGTTCGCGAGGACGTCGAGCTTCTGCTGCGTTTCACCCTGAATATTCTCGGAATCGTTCGAGCCGAGAATGTCCGCGAGACCGGCGCTGCGCACTTTGTTTGCGATCATCTTTGCGGCGAGCGCCAGATCATAGAGAATGCCGGAGAGCTCACCCGTCGCTTCCGGGTGATTCCGCTCTTCCTCGATGATGAAACGCTCAATCGTGACGACCGACGTTGCGGTATGTTTGACCACGCTGATCATCCTTGGCAGAGAGACAAGACCGCCCGCCACCTTCTCGCACGGGGTTCCTGCGGGTAAGCAAAATTGACCGGGCGGCTATGGCGCGCGCAATGGTGAGATTCCTGGCACCTGCCACGAATCGTTGCCGGCATCGACGAAAATCCGCCGCCCATCGGTGCGGACGACAATACTCCCGAGTTGGTCCGTCCGCACGACCTCCGAACCATGTGCCGCCAATCGTCGCATGACGGCGGGCGTCGGCAGATGATAGCTATTGCCGGTGCCCACCGACACAAGCGACAGACGCGGCGCCACCGCGTCGAGAAAGCCTTCGCTGCTGCTGGTGCCGCTTCCATGGTGCCCGACTTTCAGAATGTCCGCATGCAAGGACGCGGCCGCATGATCCAGCAGCCACTGCTCCTCGGGCGACTCGGCGTCTCCCATCATGAGCATCCTGACCTCGCCGACGCGAACGAGCGTAACCACGCTCGCGAGATTCGGATCGGTCAGCGACGCCGTCCAGGACGAGTCGGGCGCGAGAAACACCAACGTCACGCCGTCGATCGCAACGCTATCACCCGGATGCGCGCGCGTCCATCGCACGCCGTCTCGCCGCGCAACCTCGAGCGATGCACGATATGCCGTTGCAGGTCCGGGAAACCCTCCGTCCACATAGCGCGATGGGCGCATGGCGTGCAACACACTGCTCGCCCCGCCGACATGATCCGTGTGCGGATGTGAGAGCACGAACATGTCGAGCGACGCCCCGCGGCGGCCGAGATAGGGCAAAATCGTCGCGCGACCGGCGTCGCCTCCGGGCCACGCTCGCCCGGCATCGAACAACACCCAATGGCCGTGCGGCGTTTTGAGCGCGATCGCATCGCCTTGTCCGACGTCGATCATGTGCAACTCCGTCATGCCTGACGACGCCGGCGCAAAGGGCAACCAGACCAGCACAACGGCGGCGCTCGCGGCGAACGTGGCAGGCAGCGCCCATTCACGCGACGCACACGCAACGATCGTCGCTAACGCCATCGCGCCACCCACCACGGCCGCCACGAATGTTGGGCTCACGGCAATCGACCCATTCGGCACTGCCGCCGCGGTCGCCGCCGTCCAGTCGAGCCCGACGAGCAGCGGGTGCGCCGCGTCAGCAAACAACGACGCGACCGAGTGGACAGGTGAAAGGACCAATCCGCAGAAAATGATCGGCTGCGCGAGAGCGAGCATCGGTCCCGCGAAGACGTTCGATACTGGACCGACGATGCTGATTCGCCCGAACACCCACGCGACAACGGGCCCGGTCGCGACGGTCGCGATCGTGGTGCTGAGAATCGTCGTCGCCACGAACCTCGGCAACCGTGACAGTCGCGCGACGCCGAGCCTTGTCGCCAACATTCCGGCGGAGATCATCGCCGCCACGCCGACGACGCTGAGTTGGTATCCAACCTCCAGCACGACGCGCGGGTCGACCACAGGCTGCAGCGCACCGAGCGCGACGAACGACCACCGCGACGTCGGCCGCTGCGCGACTCGGCTCGCGAACAGCGCGACGAGCATCGACGCCGACCGCACCGCCGGCACCGGAGCGCCGATCATCGCGACGTAGAAGACGATGGTGACAATACTCACAATCGCCGCCTTGCGACGAGGAATCGAAAACGCGTCGAACGCGGCCTCGAGCGCCATCGCGATGATGCCGATGTGCAGACCGGCGATCGCAAGGACATGCGCAAGGCCGGCGGCGGCAAATCTGTCGCGCATTTCTGGTGGAAGCTCGCGTCGGTCGGCGATCAACAACGCTCGCACGAGCGGCGCGTCCTGGCGAAACGTGCGGTCGATCGCGCGGCCGGCGTCGCCACGCCAACGCTTCAGAAACGGAGGTCCGCGCAACACGCGGACCTCCGCATGCGTCACAACGAATCCGGACTGGGACTTCGCGACGACACCCATTACTGCAACGACGCTACCCGCGCTCGCCGACCCGGATTCCACGCCAACGGACGCGCGTCCCTCACACTTTTCGAATCGCGCGTGCACAAATTCCCCGGGCGCGGCGCTGTCGTCGAGAACAAGCGTGATCGGCGAACGACGCGGTTCGTCTCGCGCACATTGCTCGTCGTGCACGCGCGCGTCGCGTGCCATGAACGCCCCGCACGCACACACCATGGCGAGCGCGATCGCGATCGGACGCCCGCGTCGCAACGCGGCGAGCGCACTGGCAACGGAAGCGAAGATGGCGAGCAGGATCGAGCCCGAAAACCCGGCGAGCAGTCCGGCCACGTAAGCCGCGACGGCGAATACAATGAGTGGCATGCGAGCATAAGCTGGTCGCACCGCGCGAAATCATGTCATCGTTTTGTTGCGACCATCGTCGGATTCACGCGGCGCATTCGCCCGCGGAGCGACGAATACGGACTACCACGCCATCGGCAACGGCTGGCGTTGAGCGACGATCTGACCAGTGAACGTCGAACCGGTGGTGCCGCTCAGCTCGACGTGGAGGTACTTGCCGAGCATGCTGACGTCGCCGGGAACGAGAACCGTCTTAAAGTCACGCGTACGAGCTTGAAGCAGATCGCCGCCGCGCCGCGCTTCCTTCTCGAGGAGCACTTCGTACTTCTTCCCCAACTCGTTCATGTTGGACGCCCGGGTGATCCCGCGCATGGTGCCCACGAGCGCTTCCAGACGCGCGCTTGCGACTTCATCAGGCACCGTCAGCTCAGCGGGCATGCGCGTGGCTGGCGTGCCCTCGCGCGGAGAGAACTTGAACGTGAACCCGTCCGCGAACCCCACCTCGCGCACGACGCTCAGCGTCTCTTCGAAATCGGCGTCTGTTTCGCCAGGGAATCCGACGATGATGTCCGTCGTGACGGCCAGCCCTGGAATCGCCTGACGCAGCGCGGCGACGCACTCGAGATACGCCTCGCGCGTGTAACGGCGCAGCATGCGTTTCAAGACGTTCGTCGACCCCGACTGCATGGGCAGATGCACGTGTTCGCACACGGCCTCGACTTCAGCCATCGCGGCGATGACCCGTTCGCTGAAGTCGTTGGGATGCGGGCTCGTGAACCGCAAGCGACGAATTCCCGGCACCGCACCGACCGCGCGCAACAGATCGGCGAAGTCGTGCTCGCCGTCGGTGTACGAGTTGACGGTCTGTCCAAGCAAGACGACCTCAGACATTCCCTCATCGACAGTCGTTTCCACTTCTCTAACGACGTCGGCGAGCTTGCGGCTGCGCTCAGCACCACGCGTCGTCGGAACGATGCAGTAGGTGCACTTGTAGTCGCAACCGCGCTGGACCGGAATCCACGCTTTCACCTTGTCAAATCGACGTGGTTGAAAGTCCTCGTAGTGTTCTTCGAGATCGAACGTCGTCGCGATCGATCGCTCGCCGCGGCGCGCGCCTTCGATCAACGCCGGAAGCGCGCGATAGCCATCGGGCCCAACCACCACGCTCACGTGCTTCGCCTTCTTCAAGAGCTGCGGACCGAGCCGCTGCGCCATGCACCCGGTGACGCCGACGATGGCGCCGGGTTTCATGTGGCGTTTCAACTCGCCGAGACGCCCGATCACACGCGTTTCCGCGTGTTCGCGAATGGCGCAGGTGTTCACGAGAATCACGTCCGCATCGTCCGGTCCGTCGACAGAATCGTAGCCGTGCGCCGTAAGCGTTCCGAGCATCAGCTCAGAATCGCTCACGTTCATTTGGCAGCCGTACGTCTCGACGTACACGGTGGGACGCGGATCAGTCATTTATGATTGAGTGAGCCATGAGCCGGCCACGGTCGATCGCCAAGCGCGCCATAAACCGGGCGCCGCGCGGCAAGGTTTCGTCGGCGGGAACGGCTGAAAGATAGTCGCCGGTCATCCCGTCGCGCTCATGGGGGCCGCCGACCACGATTGTGTCCGCCGTTCCGCCAACTCGCGCCGCAACGTAGGCCGCTGCTTTCGCGGCGCCGAGCGCGCGCAGTTCCGCTGCTCGATCACCTGCCACCGCGCCAGACACGTGATCGGGTAAACGCTCGGCGGCGGTCCCTGGACGGACCGAATACGGAAAGACGTGCAGGTACGTGAACGGCAGCGCCTCGACCAGGGCGAGCGTCGCGCGATGGTCGTCACTTGTCTCGCCGGGAAAGCCGGCGATAATGTCGGCGCCCAACCCGAGAATGCTCATCCCGCCAGCGATGCGTTCAATGGCGGTCGAATAAGTAGCGCTCGTATACCAATTTCGGCCCATCCGCTTGAGCAGCCGGTCGGACCCCGACTGCAGCGGCGCATGAAGATGCGGAGCCAGACGTCGCGGTTCGCCAACGAGCAGTGCGACAAGGCGTGTATCGAGCTCGGTCGCCTCGATCGACGAGAGGCGGAACCGCACCGCCGGCACGTCGTGCATGAGTCTCGCCATCAATTCACCGAGCGACGATCCAATGTCGGTGCCGTAGGTACCGATATGAATGCCCGTGATGACAATTTCCGTATGACCGTGCGCGAGCGACTGCGCCTCGCGCACGAGCTCGTCGATCGGACGGCTGCGATTCGCCCCACGAGCAAGGGTCGTCGCGCAAAAGGTGCAATGTTCGTCGCAACCGTCCTGAATTCGCAACAACGCACGCGTGCCCGATTGGTGACGAGTGCGCAGGCCGCCCGCGACAGGATCCAGATCGAGCGCTTTCGCGATCCCGAGCAAATCCGCGCCGCCGACCACGTCGTGCACCGTGGGGAGCGTGCGAAGCTGCCGCGCCGCGGGACGCGCATCGTCGAGCGCAGCGGCACATCCCATCACCACGCTCTTGAGGCCGGGACGCTCGCGCGCCGCGCGCCGCACGACTTTTCGCAACTCCGCTTCGGCCGACGACGTCACGGCGCAGCTGTTGAAGACCGCGGCATCGGCAGCGTCAATCGTTTCAACGACCGTGTGCCCGTTCGATTCGACGAGCGCGCGGACCGCTTCGGTGTCGTACTGATTCGCCCGGCAGCCGAACGTGCGAAGATACACGTTCATGAAACGCTCATACCGGAACGGGACCGGCCGATGTGAGGCGGACTTCGCTATGGAGCGGGCTTGCCGGGAGCGAGAAGTGGAATGCGCTTCCCTTACCTTCACCGGCGCTCTGCACCCAAATACGTCCGCCATGCGCGTCGACCACAAGCTTGCAGAACGCCAGACCCAGGCCGGAGCTGCGCGTGCGCGGAATGTTCGGGTTCTTCACGCGCTCGAACTTGCGGAAGATCAGGTCGTGGTACTCGAGCGGAATGCCGGGGCCGTTGTCCGCCACCGTGAACAGAATTCCCTCGCCGTCGCGCCGCGCGCTGAGTTGGAGCGTGATCGCCGTCGCCGAGTGTGTGAGAGAATTCTGAACGAGGTTGCCGAGCACGCGCTTGAGCAGCGCCTTGTCGGCGTTGAAGACGGGGGCGTCGTCCGCAACGTCGATCGTCACGTGCGCGCCCTCCTGTTGGAACCGAATGGCCCACTCGTGCGCGATTTCGTTCAACAGCGCGGCGGGCGCGATTGGTTGCAGGTCGAGCGCAATCGTCGACTCCTCGATGCGCGAGACTTCCAGCAGATCGCCGATGAGCGCCAACAGATCTTCGGCCTTGCCCTCGGCATCGACGAGCATTTTTCGCTGCTCGGCATTCAGCTCGCCGAAGTCGCCGTCATTGAGCATTTCCATCGTCGCGAGGACCGACGTCAGCGGCGTCTTGAGATCGTGCACGATCATCTTCATCAGATCGTCGCGCATTTTCTCGACTTCACGAAGTTTGCGAAGTGTATCCTCGAGCGAATCGGTCGCCGCCCTGAGCTTGAGCAAACTGCGAACTCGCGCGCCGAGGACGAGACGGTTGTGCGGCTTCGTCAGAAAGTCATCGCCGCCGGCCTCGATCGCCTTCACGCGATCGGTGGTGTCGTTGAGCGCCGTCACGAAGATGACCGGCATGCTCTTGGTGCGCGGGTCACGCTTGATGCGGCGGCACACCTCGAACCCAGTGGACCGATCGTCGACGCCGAGGTCTCCCGCCGGCATGGAGACGTCGAGAATCGCGAGATCCGGACGATGCTCAAAACACGCCGCGAGCGCGCTCGGCCCGTCGTGAGCGGCGATCGCGCGAAATCCGAGCACGTGAAGTTGGTCGAACAACAGTTCGACGTTCGCCGAGACGTCGTCGGCGACGAGAATCAGCGGCGCGGAATCGGGCGGCGCGTTGTTGTCCACGGTCCGCTCACGGTCTTACGGTGAGCCCGATGCTAACGGTCCATGCATGCTCGGATGCCGAAATGCCGGCACTCCGCGACGCGCGGATGACCGCCAGATCGCCTAGCACGTGGCCGCCCGCGAACGTCGTTCCGAGTCCGCCGGAAAAGCTCTTTTCTTTCACCGTGTCTCCCGCCGCAAGGAACGGCAGCGTGCGGGTTCGAAATCCGCCTCGGAAGAACAGAATGCGATCAGCGAATTTCGGACCGGCCACATCGGCTCCGATGCTGGAGTCCCACGCGTCGATTCCTTTGAGGCCGGCGGAACCCAAGGATCCGAGCGACGACCAGCTGTCGTGCGACGTGCGAACCGAGATCGTCGAGTTCGTGAATCCAATGTACGACACCGACGCGCCGTAGCGGTCGGGCACGTTGGCTTTGGTCAGCACCGTATCCGACGCCGACAAGCGCAACGAACCGCCGATTCGTCCCGACGCCGACGCAATCACTTTTTTCGAAACGAGCTCGAAGCCGCCCGAAACGGCTGACCCCAAGAAGCCAAGCGTTCGCTGTTGCGAGAACGTTGAAAACCGCGTGCTGTCGTCGAACGCCTGGGTGACGGTGATCAAATTGCGACCGGTGATCGCGTGAGCGCCGAGGCCAAGGTGCAACCACGCGACCGGCATCCACCCTACCGCAAACCGCACGTCGTTCATTGCACCGTCAATGCCGAACTTAGTGTTGATCGGCACACTGTCGCCGCCGGCAAGGAACTGCGTCGTGCGAAACGACGTCGACGACGTACGATCGAGCAGCGTCGACGATCCGAGGCTGAACACCCAGTTCGTTCCGACTGGAATCGCCCCGAAAACAATCGGATACCGCGCCGTCGACGTGCGCTCGCTTCCCGCCGCGGTCGTAACGGTGCGGTACTCAGGTTGTATCTGAAAAAAGATCGTGCGCGCCCCGAGAATCGCGATGCTCGCCGGATTCACGGTCGACAGTGGGTCCATTTCGCCAAGCGCCCCACCGGCGCCGAGCGCACGTGCGCTGAATTGGCCCGTCGGATAACCAAATCCCTGCGTGCTGAGATTCGATTGAGCGGTTGCTGCGGCGGGCGCGATCGCACCGGAGGCGATCACCGCCGCACATAGTGTTGCGCCGCGAAGGCTGGCGCGCGAGGATCGCATCATCGAGGCAGCCCGTAGTTTGTCTTCGGAACGTACGTGATTCGGAGTCGCGGCCTCACACCTACCGGCCCCCTCGTCGAAAAGAAATCGATTTCTCCCGGCAGCTGTCCCTCGGCGCCACTGCGCAGCGCGACGCTCCGCGGGCTCACCGTGGTCGCTTGCCCTTTCCATGTGCGCACGAGACCAACGATCTCGAACGAGCGCACGCCGCTATCGCCAGGCGCGAACCGAAGCGAGTCGAGCCCGAACTGCCCCGTTGGTCCCAAGAATCCAAGCGCGCTCCCGACGTCGGTAATGATGGGGCCCGCGAGCACCGCGAGCGGATAGACATATACCGAATCGTGGATGCCGACTCGCCTATTTGGAACCTGCGTCAATAGAAGCGACGCGCGCACGACGGTCGTCGAATCAACGATGCCCGATGGCACGTCGAAGTGGAGGAAGACACGCCTCGACGGAATGCCGCCCACGGCGAGCTTCGTCGGTGGCGTGGTGGTTCCACCTTTAAGAACGATCGTATAGTCGGCGAGCGGGCCAGAAAGGAACGGCAGATCGGCCGGCGTGCCGGAACGCGGCGATACAGAAACCGCCGGTGCAGCGGTGTCCTTGGACGCGTTGAATCGCAGCGACACCGCATTCGCAACCGCCGTCGTTCCAAGTTCGAGATCCACGCCGACTGAGCTCAGCACGCGAAGGCCGACACGGAGTCGCGTTCCCTTCAGCACGCGATCCAGCACCGTGTCCGTCGAGATGGGAATTCTCAACGTGTCGAGAATGGATTCGGGCGCAAACGTGCGCGAGCCGATGAATCGATCGCGCCGAAAGAGTGAGCCGAGGACGGCGGCCGACGTATCGGAATCGGTCGTGTCGACGTTGTATACCTCGACGGTCACGGGCGCCGTTCGCGCTGGCGCGAGTGTGTCGCGGCGAATTGGCGCGACAATGAACGCGCTGTCGATGTTCGCGATCGTGCTGTCGATCGACGACTTGGTATACGTCTGCGGCAGCGTATCGAAACGAATGATTGCGCGGCTGTCAACGGTGTCCCCGTGATTCGACAGCATGAGATAAAGCTCATTGCCGATGGGCGGCAGACCCAGCACCGTGGTGTCGGAGACGACGGCATCGATCGTGGTGTCGGCGAGCGTGATCGCTTGCTCGGGGCATAGCAACGGGCACGACTTTCCAGCGTCGAGATTTTCGGTGCAGGCCACCGCGAAGATAGCGCCGAACACAGCGACGAGCGACGCGATTCGCGACCGTTTCGTGATCCCTTCGAACTGCTTAAACAACACGTGCGCTCCGGTTCATCGCCGGTCCAGTGAGTGCGGGGTAAACGCTTTCGGAAGGAGCTCCTCGAGCGACCAGCGTGCTTCTCTGCCCGCTCGCGTCGCGCTGACCACGAGGAGCTTTGGAGCGAATTCTTCCAACACCTGTCGGCACATTCCACACGGCGGCGTTGGCTCCTGCGCCTCGGTGGCGATCAAGAGCATGTCGAAGGACCGATGTCCGCGCGCGACCGCCGCGGCGACGGCAGCTCGTTCGGCGCAAATCCCGGCCGGGTACACCGCATTTTCTACGTTGCAGCCTTCGGTGATGCTCCCGTCCGACGACAACAGCGCCGCGCCGACGCGAAAGTTCGAATAGGGCGCATAGGCGCGATCCATCACCGCCAAGGCCCGTTCGCGAAGAACGGTGAGAGTGCGCTCATCACCGATTGGTTCCATTCCAGACTGATCAGCCGCCATTCGACCGCGAAACCAGTTGTGGAAGGAACGAGACCCCGCGACCGCGAAAATCCACGCCCAACCACTCCGCGACCGTCGCGCCGAGGTCGGAAAACGTCGACCGGCGACCGATAAACCCCGGCTTCACAGCCTTTCCGAGCGCGAGAAGCGGCACGCATTCGCGCGCGTGGTCGGTCGACGGCGTAGTCGGGTCATTGCCGTGGTCGGCGGTTATGAACAGCAGATCATCCTCGTGTAATGGGGCCAGAAGTCCGGGGAGGGCGGCGTCAAACTGCCGCAGTGCTCCATAGAACCCCGGAACGTCGTTTCGGTGCCCGAAGGCTTGGTCGAAATCTACTAGGTTCGCGAACAGTAACCCATCATAAGGGCTTTCGAGCCACTTCTTTATGGCAGCGATCCCTTCCGCATTGCTCGCGGTATGCTGCGAGCGAATCGAACGGCCTGCAAAGAGATCGTCGATCTTCCCAACTCCGGTCCGACTCACGCCGGCATTCGCGAGCGCGTCCAGCAGTGTTTCTGCAACAGGCTCGATCGAATAGTCGCGCCGGTTCGTCGTTCTCTCGTATTTACCCGCCGTGCCGACGAACGGCCGGGCAATCACCCGGGACACATCGTTCGGCGCGACCAGCATCGTTCGAGCGATCTCACATGCCGAGTACAGCTCATTGAGCGGAATGATCCCTTCGTTGGCGGCGATCTGAAAAACAGAATCCGCCGACGTGTAAAGAATCCAGCTCCCAGTCCTTTCCTGCTCGGGCCCGAACCGAGCGATTACGTCGGTCCCGCTCCCCACGACGTTTCCGATTACACGTCTGCCGGACAGACGTTCAAACTCCGCGACCACATCCGCGGGAAACCCTCGAGGATAGGTCGGAAAAGGCTTCTCGAGATGGACGCCGGCAATTTCCCAGTGGCCGGCGGTGCTGTCTTTGCCCGCCGATTGCGGGACCAGCATTCCCCACGCGCCGTCGGCGTTGCGCTGCGCCGACACCCCGGCCAGCGGCGCAATGTTGCCCAATCCCGCGCGAGCGAGGTTGGGGAGATCCATTCCGCCAACCGCCTGCGCCACGTGCCCCAACGTGTTGCTGCCGACATCGCCGTAGGCCGCGGCATCTGGTGCTTCGCCAATGCCAACGCCGTCGAGAACAATGATTGCCGCGCGCCGCTTCATGGCGCCTCCTCGGTGTAGCGGCGAGGCAACCGCGCGCGAAGGCCCGTCAGAATTTCGTACGGACTCAAGTCGCCGACCGAGGCGAGCTCGCTCACGTCGATGCGGTCGTCGCCGTCCGCACCAATGAGCGTCGCAATATCGCCGATCTCGCATTGGAGATCCGTCACGTCGATCATGGTCATGTCCATAGTGATCACACCCGTGATCGGCGCTCGCCTGCCGTGCAGCAGCACGCTGGCCCGGTTTCCCAACACACGACGGTATCCGTCCGCGTAGCCAATACCCAGCGTCGCGATGCGACGGCGGGTCTGCGCGCGGTACGTGCCCGCGTAGCTCACCGTTTCTCCGCTTTCAATCCAGCGCAGGTCGATCACCCTGGCACGCATCGAGACGACCGGTTCCGGAAGAATGTCGGGCGAGGTTCCGCTGCTGACCCCGTAAAGAAAAATTCCTTGGCGACAGACGCTCCATTTCGACGGTCCGCGGTGCTCGACAGCCGCGCTGTTCTCGGCGTGGGTCATTTTCGGCTGAACCGGTAAGGCGGCAAGCGCCTTCGTAAACCGATCTTCCTGCACAGTTCGCGTACCATCCGACTTCTCGGCGGAGTGAAAATGCGTGAAGACGCCTTCGGGCGGGTTTGCGACGATCGCGTCGCGCAACGAGTCGACCTCAT
>JBDTAE010000075.1:0-3712 GCA_039924785.1 Gemmatimonadaceae bacterium
CAACGTTCGTCGGTTCCGGGGAAATGCGCAATTATCGGCGGCGCGCCGACAGCTGGGACTCGCTACAGCGCGAAGGCGGCGCTGATGCGCTTGCGGCAACGTACGAGGGCGCGCGTCTGCGCGATCAACTCGCCGGGCTGAATCGGCTTGACCACATGCTGGTCGGCGCCTGCGTCGAGCACCTTGCGCATCGTCTCGTCGCTGGAGTCCGCGGTGAGAATCAACACCGGCGTGTTGCAGCCGCTCTGTCGCAATTCGCGAAGGACCACCTCGCCGCTCACGTCGCCGAGTCCGAGGTCGAGAATCATCCCGTCGTACGCACCGCTGAGGGCGAGCGCGAGTCCGGACACTCCGTCACTCGCGTGATCGATCGAATAGCCGCTGCTGCCGAGGACGACTTTGACGATCGCGGCGATCACCGGGTCGTCGTCGACGATGAGGACCTTCATACCGTCCGCGCGAGCGCGGCGTTCTTTTCGTATTCACGAAGCGAGTGGTTCACCGCGAGAATGACGTCTGGGAGCGCGCGTGCGCGGCGACGGGCTTCCGTCACGTCGCCTGCTTTCGCGGCGGCTTCGATGCGCTTGCACGTAGCGCCGAGCCCCTGTGCTCCGATCTGGAGCGACGTACCGGCGAGTCTGTGCGCCGCGGCAATGATGCCCGCGGCGTCCTCGACCGCGAGGAAGTTCTCAAGACGGTCGAATTCGCCGCGTACCGTCGCGTCGAAAATGCCGAGGAACGCCTCCAGGCCGCCTGGTGCGTCGGCGAAGAGCACCGCCAGCGCGTCGAGCGATGCGGCAACGACGGCCGGCTCGCTTGTCGTCGACGTCTCGTCGGAGGTGATCGCGATGCTCGGCGTTCGGTGCGACAATGGTGCTGACACCAGGACTTTGCATGGGCCGGCGAGCGGTTCGTCCTCCCAAAGCGTCGGCGTAGCGTTTCTCGAAGAATCGTTCATGGTTACGGCTGGAGTAGAGGCCTGCGGCGGCCTGTATCTACTCGTATCGGCAACTAAGGCCCAAATCAGGACATTGTATAAAATGACAGGTTGGTCAGGTTCGCGGCCGCGCAGGTGGCATTAGCGTGGAGGAACTGCCGTGACCGACTGCCATTTTTGGCGCGCTTCGGCGCGGCGCGGCGTTGAGAGTATTCGCATAGGACGTTCCAGATCGTCAAGAGAAAGACGCGGCACAAGGGCCATTTTGTTTCTCGGTCGAGAGAAACCAGCCCCGGTGCCGCGTCCTCAGTTGTCGTCCTGCGTGCTACTTCTCTAACCGTGCCACGGGCGGCCGGCTTATTTCGGAACCTCGACCGGCGACTGACCAGACGCCTTGAGCTTTGCGTTCAATCCCGTGAGCCCGGTGGTCTTCAACTTGTTCCACTTCGCCATGACGGCCGCCGCCCCAGCGCGCGCGTTTGCGACGCCGGCGATTTCGTTCGCCGTCGGCGCAGCGTCCGCGCCCTGCATCGCCATTGCTGCTGCGACCATCGCGTTGGTCGCGGCGTCGAGCGTCATCGGGCCGGCCGGTGCGCCGGCGCCGCCACGTCCGCCGCCACGGCCACCACGTCCGCCGCCGCCGACAGTGACTGGCGGAGCGATCGTATCGAGCTGCGCCTTGAACGTCGCCGCGTCAGTACCAGAGGCCTTGGCCACCTGCGCCGACAACGCGTGTGCTTGAACGCTCGCCGCGTGCATCGTTGAGGCCCCGTCATACATCTCGCGCGTCAAAGTCGACAGTTGTGTGAGCGCAGCGGCCGGCGTCTTCACGCGCGGATCGAGACGCAGCACGATCGGCTGCGTGTAGTGGGTTCCGTCGACCGTGAGACGCACGGTGTAATTGCCCGGCGGCGCCCACGGCGCATTCACCGACGTGTACGTGCGATGCGGAACCGCGCCGTTCGATCCGGTGCCGCCACCACGACCGCCGCCGTTCTCGCTGATCGGATCCATTTGAAGATCCCACGCGAAGCGATGCATGCCACCCGTTGCCGAAAGACCAACGATCGGCGCGGGCCAATAGAGCGGCAACGCGCAGTCGGTGAGACCGGGATTCTGCTGGCACATCTGGTTGTACTTCACGGGATCGATCGCCGGGTCGACGGCCGGCAGTTTCGCGTCGCTCGAATAGGTGCGAATCGTCTTTCCCTTCGCGTCGAGAATCTCGAGCTTCACTGGGCTCGACGACGCGCTCGACAAGTAATAATCGATCGGCGCGCCCGGGGCGGGATTCTCACCGGCCGGCACTTCCGGCGGCCACGGCGTGGGGTCGTTCGTCGCGAAGCGCATGCGCACCGCGGTCTGCGGCTTCACGAGATACGCCGCATGCGCCGACTCCGCCGCGCGAATATCGGCGGCGGCGCGAAGCGGTGTGACGTCATCGAGAATCCAGAAACCGCGGCCGTGCGTTCCGGCCACGAGGTCGGCGCACATGCACGTACTGTCGTCCTTGATCTGAATGTCGCGCACCGAGATCGCCGGCATGTCGAGCTTGAGGGACTGCCAGTGATCGCCGTCATCGAACGACACCCACACCTGCGTGTCCGTCGCGCCGTATAAAAGTCCTTTCTTTTTCGGATCCTCACGGATCGCGTTGACGACCACGCCCGGCGCCACACCGACGTTGATCTCCGTCCACGACTTGCCGCCGTCGTGCGTGCGGAGGAAGTGCGGATTCATGTCGTCGATGCGCATCGTGTTCGCGGCGGCGTACGCCGTAAGGTTGTCGAAGTGGCCCGCCTCGATGTTGAAGATGCGCGCCCAGGGCTTGACCATTCCCGGCGTCACGTTCGTCCACTTGGCGCCACCGTCCATCGTCACCTGAATTGCGCCGTCGTCAGTGCCAATCCAAATGATCTTGAGATCGCGCGGAGACGCGGACAATGCTGTGATCGAACCCTGCGGACCCGGCGTCACGGCTGCGGCGTACTTGCCGGCAGTCGCCGGAACTTCCCATGTCTGGCGCGCGAGGTCGGGACTGATGCGCGTCCACGTGTGCGCCTGATCGGTCGACTTGAATACGGCGCTCGCCGCGTAGAACAATGTCTTGTTGTCGACCCGCGACCACTCGATCGGCATTGTACGCACGTTGCGTCCGAAGGCGCCGGCGCGCATCTCTGCGCTCGGACCGACTGTCGTCGTCTGCGCGGTGCGACGATCGTACAACGACACGTTCGTCCGCTGGCTCGCGTACACGAGATCTGGATTCTTCGGATCCGGCGCCGCAACGCCGTACTCCTGAATATTCACCGGATGCCAATCGTGGAACGTGATCTCGCCGTCCATCGAACGGCTCGCGACGCACGCGGATCCCGAATCCTGCTGGCCGCCGCACACGAGATACGGGAAGCCGTTGTCGATCGTGACGTGATACATCGCCGCGGTGGGCTGTGTATACCAGTTGCTCCACGACTTGCCACGATTCGCCGAGATGACGCCGCCCTGATCGGCGACCATGAGAATGACGTCGGGGTTGCTCGGGTTCACCCATGCGCGCTGATAGTCGTCGCCGCCGGGTGCGCCGCGAACCGCGGTCCATGTGACACCGCCGTCCTCAGTGCGCCAGAAAACCGTCGAGCAGCTGTAAACGACATCTTCATTCTTGCCGTCGACGACGATCGTCGGCAAATCGCCGCCACCGATGCGCTGCATTGGACGCGGATCCTGCGCGCGCCCGCTGCCGCCCGCCGCCGAACCGTTCACCGCCGGAAACCA
>JBDTAE010000076.1:0-10137 GCA_039924785.1 Gemmatimonadaceae bacterium
CGAATCGGTCCGACGCGAAATGAAATGGTGATGTTGATTCGACGGTACGCCACAAGTTGTGGCTCGTGCCCACCGTGCTTCGCAGCAGCCCGTACCGCTTCTTCTTTTATTCCGATGACCGGAACGAACCTCCACACGTCCATGTCCGACGAGAATGGCGCGAAGGCAAGTTGTGGCTTGCCCCGGTCTCAGTCGCGCGGGGTGGGGACTTCCGTTCAACGGAGCTGAGAGCAATAATCAAACTTGTGTTAGAGCACCAACCAATGTTGCTTCGGAGTTGGCATGAGTATTTCGAAAGTTGAGTCCGGACCGACCGCATTCGCCAAGACCGTGCGCGTCACGAGTGACCGTCTGAGGGTGCTCCTTCGAGACGGACGTGAAATCGCCGTGCCGCTGAGCTGGTACCCGCGCCTCAGTCACGGCCAGCCCAAAGAACGACAGAACTGGGAGCTCATCGGCCGCGGTATTGGCATTCACTGGCCCGACCTCGACGAGGACATCAGCGTCGACGGCCTTCTGGAAGGACGTCGATCTCGCGAGCGAGCGGACTCGATCAAACGATGGCTTACGTCGCGAACACCAACACGATCGCGTCAGCGCTGATTTGCACAAATCTCTACTGCCGTTTGGGTAGTGAGCGACTGCTCCGCCGAGGAAGGGTGATCGCGATATCGGGACTGTACGACTAAGAAGTCTCCCGATGTCGCTCGGCCGATGATGCCGAGAAGTTGGTATCAATGGCTCGGTCACGCCCAGCCCATGAGCGTTTTGGGAATTGATCGAGAACAAACGCGTTCGCCAAAGCCGTCTCGTTCCGCCTTCGGAAGTCAGCGATCGCGGGGAAACGCCCCCACCACTTGCTCGGCTCGTGCGGCAACTCGCTCCAGCTCATCAACCAACTCCGGCGCTCCTTTGAGCTCAGCCAGCTCACTCAGATCCGACCAAATCTGAGGCCAGGTGAGCCGCCCCTTCTGCTTCAGGATCACGCCCTCTACGTCGACCCAATCTTGCGGACGCGCGGCGAACGCCTTGTGCACAATGAGGTCCTCGGCGGAACACGTTCGCAGCACGGCGCCACACACGAGTTAGGCCTTCGATGAGCGCTCCACGGCACTTGTAGCCGAGCACCGGCACGCAGCAGCGTCTGCACTATAGGGATCGACGATGGAATAGCCGCTGCTGGGAGACCAACCCCGACGTCACCGACAGGCCGCGAGCCGGAGCCGCCGCGAGCGATGCATCCTCCAGATCGGCGGCAACGCGCGCCAGATCGACCGCGTCGAGTTCCGCGAGGCGGACTTGTTCGAGCGCTATCCCCGCCGAACGCCACCGCGCCATCCAGGCGAGCCGGCTGGGCTTCAGTCGGTTGAATCATGCATTCAATCTAGCCGTCGGAGCACCAGTCTTCTTGGACCACGTCCAGCCTGTACCGCTCTTCCTCTTCCTCGCGCCCCGACGATCTGTCGGGGTCCAACTCAACGCGTAACGCGCAAACGCGCAACGCAACAACGCACACCGCGCCCCCCGCCAGTGGTGGCCGTCGACGACGCATTGTTCCACCATATCCGTCCCCGCCCCTGTTGCTCCAATGGTTCGGTCCCCACGTTACTTGGGTGTTGCGTTTCCCCCTTGAAGGAAACGCGTCGGGGACTCCTCAAGCTCAAAGACCATGTCCTCTCGAATTGCGCGATACCTTGCCATGGGGTCCGTCGCCGCGTGCGCCGGATCATCATCGCCGACCCCAGCGGCCGCGCCCTCTCCGGCTGCTGCGGCCACGCCAGCGACCGAAGGCGCTGCGACGGCCGGTCGTGGTGGAGGCCGTGGCGGCGGGCGCGGCGCCGCCGCCGATACGCCCGAACCACAACCCTATCGACGCGTGATTCCCGCCGGCTCGCCAACGAGGGCTGGCCTGTTCATTACACACCGCGTGGGCGACAAGCTCCTCTTCGAGATCCCGACGCGCGAGTTGAATAAGGATATGCTCATCGTCGGCCGCTACGAACGCGCGGCGGCGCCAGAGCCGCAGGCTCCTGCCGGCGGTGGCGGTGGCGGCTTCGGCGATTTCGGCGGCGATCAATTCGTCGAGCGCACGCTGCGTTGGGACCGAGTGGGCGACCACATCATCCTCCGCACGCCGTCATTCAACATTTCGGCCGACAGCTCGCTTTCCGTGTATCGGTCCGTCGAGGCAACGAACTACGCGCCGATCGTGATGATGTTCAACATCGAAACCTTCGGCCCCGACAGCGCGCCCGTGATCGACGTCACGCGCCTCTTCACGACCACCGTGCCCGAGATCGCGGCCATCCACGGCACGATCGACGCCACCCGCTCATACATCGAGACCGTCGTTTCCTTCCCGGACAACGTGGAGATCCAGGCCGCGCAGACCGGAACACCTGCCGCCGCCGCCGCTGCGGGGCGCGCCGGCGGTGGTGGCGGCGGCCGAGGCGGCGCAACGCCGGCGCAGAGCGTGCTCGCCCACTGGAGCATGATCAAACTGCCCGAGCGGCCGATGCCGGTCCGATTCGCGGATGAGCGCATCGGGTTCTTCAACGTCCGCACCGTGGACTTCGGCAGCGACCTGCAGGTGGCCGTGCCCCGCGAGTACATCACGCGCTGGCGTCTCGAATGCTCTACTCGGATGGACGGCAGTCTCTGCTATCCGAAGCAGCCCATCGTCTACTACGTCGATCCTGGCACGCCCGAAAAATGGAAACCGTGGATCAAGAAGGCCATCGAGGACTGGCAGCCCGCCTTCGAGGCGGCCGGCTTCAAGGACGGCATCATCGCCAAAGAGGTGCCGGCCAACGATCCAGACTTCTCTTTGGAAGACATCCGCCACACGGTCGTGCGATGGCTGCCCTCGACAACCGAGAACTCGGTCGGCCCGCATGTGAGCGACCCGCGCACGGGCGAGATCCTGAACGGATCGCCGCGCATTTTTCACAATCTCATTCAGCTCGGGCAGTTCTGGTACTTCACGCAGATGGCGCAGCTCGATCCGCGTGCACGAGTGATTCCGATGCCCGACTCGCTCATGGGCCGGCTCCTCGAGTTTCTCGTCGCGCACGAGGTAGGGCACACGATCGGACTCCAGCACGATCAGATCGGGAGCTCCGAGTATCCACCCGACAGCGTCCGCAGTCCAACGTGGGTCGAAAAGATGGGGAGCAGCCCGAGCATCATGGACTACTCGCGAATGAACTACGTGGCGCAGCCCGAGGACCATCTTCCGCTCTGCTGCATCATTCCACGCGTCGGGCCATGGGACAAGTACACCATTTCGTGGGGCTACCGGCCAATCCCCGGCGCCAACTCGCCGGTCGCCGAAAAGCCGACCCTCGAAAAATGGATTGCGGTGCAGGACACGGTGCCGTGGCTGCGGTTCTCGGGAGGCAATGCCTTTGGCCAGTTCGGCACGCAGAGTGAAGCGGTCGCCGACGCCGATCCCCGATGGGCCACCGGCCTTGGATTCAAGAACATCGCCCGCGTGATGGGCTACGTGGTGAGCGCCGGTACGCGTCCCATGGAAGACAACACGCTATTAGAGGACTTGTACAACCGCACGGTGAGCCAGTGGGCCACCGAGGCGGCGCACCCGGCGAACGTCATCGGCGCCGGACCAGTATGGTACAAGTCCGGCAGCCAAGCGGGCCCTGTGTACACCGTGAACTCGCGCGCCATGCAGGCCGGCGCGGTGAAGTTCCTCAACGACAGCGTCTTCAAGACGCCGCAGTACCTCATTCGGCCCGACATCGCGTCGCGCATCGAACCCACCGGGATGGTGACGCGCATCGGCGCCGCGCAGAACCGTGTGCTCAACACGCTCCTCAACGATGCGCGCATGGACCGGCTGCTCGAGTTGCAGGCGCTCGCGAAAAAGCCTGCCGACGCATATCCGCTGCCGGTCTTCCTCGACGACGTCCGCGAAGGCATTTGGAGCGAGCTCGCGACCGCGCACCCCACGATCGACATCTACCGACGGACGCTGCAGAACAATTATCTCACGCTCATCGACCGCAAGCTGAACCCGCCGCCGGCCGCCGCCGCCGCCGCGGGCGGGCGTGGCGGCGGTGGTGGTGGTGGGCGCGGAGGCGCTCAGCCGCTGTCCGATGAAGTCAAGTATGGGCTGCGCGCGGAGCTGGCTTCGCTACAGGGGGACATTCGCTCCGCCATTCCGAAGACAACCGACCGGGAGACGCGCTGGCATCTTCAGGGAGCCGAGCATCGGATCGGCGAGATTCTGGACCCGAAGAAGTAGCTCCAGCAGGAAGAGCACGAAGCTCCACCGTGGCCGCGCGATGTCGATGGTTTCGGCATCGCGCGGTCGTTTGTCCAATGAAGGTCCTTTGGCACTCATCCGATTCAACGTGCGCCTCATCCAACGATGACACCGGCCGGCCGCAACGACCTCTGCCCCTGCGGCAGCGGCAAGAAATTCAAGAAGTGTCATGGAGCCTTCGCGCCCGCTGGCGACGGGCCGAGAGCAGCGATCGCGCCCCAGAGCCCCGAAGCCGCCCGCGCTCACGCGCTCAAGGCAGTCGACGTCGACCTCGGCGAGCGCCTGCCTCGGTTCGCGCGATCGTACTTCGGACCGAATTGGTTCGCAAACGCCGTCGATGCGTATTTCGATGTTGACGGCGCCGGAATGCTCGATGTCGAGGTGCCGATCGCTCTCCCGTGGATGTTGTTTCACCTCGGCGACCCGCCCGCGAAGCCGACGGTCGCAAGCCTCTGGCTCCACGATCGGAAAACCAGGGCGTCCGCCGACCAACACGTGGTGCTCGAGGCGCACGCCGCATCGTGGCTGTCCGTGTGGGAAGTCGCTGAGGTCCAGCGCGGCGTCGGCACCAAGCTCGTGGATCTTCTCACGGGAGAGGAACGGTTCACGTACGACGTATCAAGTTCTCAAACGCTTCAGCCGTTCGATGCCCTCCTCGCGTATGTCGTCGACTGCGACACGATCTCGTTCTTCGGCGGATCCCACGCGCAGCCGCTGCCGCCGCGCGAAGCCGACATCGTCGTGCGTGAAGCGCGCCGTCTGTGTCGCGTCCGCACGCGTCCACCGTCCAAAGCCAAGTTGCAAAACCCTGGAACACAGCTCGATCTGATCATCACCTGGACCAATGTTGCCGAGTCGCTCCGAGCGGCGCCTCCGCCGACGATGACGAACACTGACGGCGACCCGATCGCCATGACGACCGATCATTTCGAGTTGCTCGCGTCTCGCGACGACGTGGCGCGCAAACTCCGACTCGTCGAGGGCGCGGAGAAACCTGAACGGGAAGGCGACGACCTCGTGTTCGCGATCACGAAACAGGGCAACGCCGTGCATCGCGAATGGAATAACACCGTGCTTGCACGCGTGGTGCTGTCCGCGCGCGGCGTGCAGGTGGAAACGAACTCCATCCCGCGCGCCGACGCGTTGCGCCGCGCCATCGAAAAGCAGGCGGGCGCCGTGCTTCGCTTCCGTTTGCGCTCGGAAGCGAATATGGATTTCCTCATAAATGAGGCGCGCGAAGAACGGCTCGCGGGTAAACGCCCGAGCGCCGATCACATGCCGCCTGAAGCGCTCGCGGCCGTTCGCGAATTTCGACAACGCCACATGCAGTCGTGGCTCGACGACTCCATCCCCGCACTCGGCGGACTGACGCCGCGCGAAGCGGCGCGGGTTCCGAAGGCGCGCCACGCGTTGGAACTGCTAGTCAAGGACATCGAACGCGCCGAGGCCCGCTTACCTGCCGCCGAGCGAATCGACGTGCTTCGAATCCGCACCGAGCTGGGAATGCCGCGGACGGGGCAATGACGAATCTCTGATTGCCGTGTCATCAGAGCAGCCTCGCCGACACTACCCTGAGGAGCCACGTCGGAGGCGGGTGCGCGTCGATCCGCGCGCCCTTTGCGCCCCGATGATCTGTCGGGGTCCAACTCAACGCGTAACGCGCAAAGCAACAACGCACACCGCGCCGATGGCCGCTGGAGCCGTCGTCAGGATTGCGTGGCCTCTCGGTGATGCCTAACTTGGCCAAGGTAATTGACATGGCCATGATATTCCACATGGCCAAGGGAGCACCACCATGCCCAAGGCACACACCGCCGCAGGCGCTGACAGTCCCGATCGCACGGCGCAGGCAGAGTCGGTGCTTGCACATGCGCTCGCCGCGGCGGGCTGGCGAGTCCGCGCATTGCCCGACAACGGGAGCGCAAAGCAGCCCGATATGGTCGCGCGGAGACGAGGCGCGGCCTATTCGATCGAACTGAAGGCAACCAGCGAGGGGCGGAGCGACCGCCTCATCCCACTATGGTCGCAGGCCTGCCTCCGGGCGGTGCAACTCGCCGACGACTCGCACGCGCCGCTCGCCGTGATCGCGGCACCGAGAATCCCGCACCGCGTTGCCGAGCACGTCCTCGCCTTCGCCACCGAGTTTGCCCCGCATGTTGCCGTTGGCGTCATCGATTTCGAAGGGCTTCGCATGTTCCGCGGCCCATACCTCGAAGACCTCAACTCGGACAGTGCGCACACCCCTTCATCCCCATCGGCGGGCCCCAGTTCGAGTGCTATCGATCTGTTCTCCGATCTCAATCAGTGGATGCTAAAGGTGTTGCTCGCGCCGGAATTGCCCGACAACATGCTCTCGGCACCGCGCGACGATTACAAGAATGCTTCCGAGCTTGCTCGCGCGGCGAGCGTTTCCGTCATGAGCGCCTCTCGGTTCGTGACACAACTGCATGACCATGGCTACTTGGATTCGTCGGCGCGCTATCTCAGCGTGGTACGACGCGAAGACCTGTTTCGCCGCTGGCAAGCTGCTGGTGCGCGACCGACCCGAGAGCTCGCCCTTCGATTTCTTCTTCGCGGCGATCCTGCCGTCGAGTTCCATCGCATTTTGCGCACGGACAAAACCTGTCTCGCGCTATTCGCCGCCGCCGCGGAGCTAGGGATCGGTTTCGTCCGAGGAGTGCCGGCGTACGTATATGTTGACCGACTGTCGTCCGCGAAAATTGCGTCATGGAAGAACGTGGCCGCGGCTGGCCCAGGTGAATCCCCCGATCTCATCGTCCGACAGGCTCCCGCGGTGAAATCCGTCTTTCGTGGGATGGTTCGAGTGCACGACCTGCCGGTCTGCGATGTGTTGCAGATTTGGCTCGACGTTTCGCCGCATCCGTCTCGAGGCCATGAGCAGGCCGAGGTCATTGAGCGGCACCTGCTCGATTCGGTCATCCACCGGCGCGTCGGCAACAGTGAACGGTGACTTCGCCGCGCTCGCGCGCCTGCTCGACGTCCTACGGCCGTGGAGGAAGAATCTCGTTGTCATCGGGGGCTGGGCGCATTGGCTGTATCGCCTTCACGATAAATCAAATCGGCCGTCTTACCAGACCTTGCAGACAAAGGACGTTGATCTTGCGTTTTCTCTAACGTCGCCACCTGACGGCGACATCGGTGCGGCACTGAAACGTGCAGACTTTCACGAACGTCTATCCGGCGACCACGTGCCACCCGTTACTCGGTATCAGCTCGGTGACGGCGATCTGGGATTCTACGCGGAATTCCTCGTACCATTGTCCGGGAGCGCAACCAAACGAGACGGCACGCCGGATGCGACGGTCGCCGAAGCCGGCGTGACGGCTCAGAAGCTTCGTCATTTGGAAATTCTCTTGCAGTCGCCGTGGACCGTGATTGTCGACGCCAAGGCTGGACTGCCCGTTCGTGCTCCGCTGCATTTACAGATCGCGAATCCGGTGACCTTCATTGCTCAGAAGTTGCTGATCCACGGCGAACGTGACTCGCGAAAGCAAGCACACGACGTCTTATACATTCACGACACGCTCGACCTGGTCGCAGGTCAACTCGGCGAGTTGAGCGCCATGTGGCAGAAACACATTCGCCCAACCCTTTCGCCGAAAACCGCCAAGTTGGTGGAGCGCTTTTGGGTGGAGCAATTCAGCGGGGTCACCGACGTCATTCGTAGCGCGGCGCGAATTCCGCAGGACCGAGCGCTGTCACCCGAGAACCTTCAGAAGGCCTGTGCGTACGGTCTTGGAGAAATCTTCGGTTCAGCGGGTGACCGCTCCTGAAGTACAGATCCGTGCCGATGAGTTGGTATCGAAGCTGATCGAAGCTGATTAATCAGGGGGTTTCGCCGCGCGCCTCTTGCGCCACGATGATCTGTCGGGGTCCAACTCAACGCGTAACGCGCAAACGCGCAAACGCAACAACGCACGCCGCGCGGCCCGCCAGTGGTGCCCACCGACGACGCATTCACGCAGGACCCCGCCGCCGCTGACGCCGCCGGCGCGCGTAACCTCCAGCCATTCAACGATTTACTCCAAGATCCTCCTCGTTCGGACACCCACTCCAAACCCTCACACCGACTCCCACAATCCGCCCGACCGCTTCGACTCTTGTCACTACGTAATAAACGATCGTGATTATTCAATTCGGTCTCGTAATTCTCGCATCGAAACGCGCGACGAGACCACAATTTCTTCTCCGACGACACCTATCCGTGCGCCGGTCGCTTCGCGAAATGATTCGGCACTTTCGCTGGGTGCGCCTTCGCTAACTCATCGAACGGGCCAGCCCACTCTCCAGCGACCTCGCCCCATGGTCGGACTCTGTCGCGGCATTGCTGGACCGCGCCGCGATGTCAACGAAGCACTCAGCGAGATCGCCGGAATTTGCGCGAAGTCATCTCACCTTCGCGCAAGGTCATCGTACAAGTCACGACGCGCTCGGCGCGTCCGCGGCGGCTCCGTACCACCCCGCGAAGGAGCGGGAAGCAACCGCGGAGCAATAGTCGCTCGTATCTACGCGACGGGAAAACCGCGCTGAGTCAACGTCACATCACGAAGACTCATATCAATTTCTCGACGACGATATTAGCTTCGCGCGAACCGCTGACCTCGCGGAGTGCGCGGCCACTTCGACAATGTGCACGCCGGCTTCGATCGAGATCACGACGACCGCGTGAGTTTTACGACGACCGCGTGAGTTTTTACGACGACCGCGATCGTTGGTCCGGCGCCGGATTCCCTGTGACAGCGGCTCCAACCGGCGTCACGACGACCCGACTCTTGCAACGACGCCTTATCAAACCCTAACGACCGTTCCGATCTTTTGACGACCGCACCGACTTTTCCAACGACGACGCCGGCTTTTTTTACGACACCGCCGCGCTTTTAAACCACAACACTGGCCCGCTCGGCCGTCCCGTCGAGGACCAACTCACACGCGCGGCACGCTCGCACGCCCGATCACAGATTCCTGATACCGATCCGGCGCAAATCGCTTCGCCAACAATCCCGTCGCCAGGCTCACGTCGATCGACTGCACCAGCACCCCTTCTTCCCCGTACGGCAGAAACGCCTGACAGTCCCCATTCGGCGCGATCAACGCCGTCGCCGATTCCGGGTACGGCACCGCGTAGTTGACGCTGGCGAAGTAGATCGTGTTCTCGATGCTGCGGCAGAGCATCGCCTTCTCATAGTATGGCGCGATCGCCGACCCGAACTCCGACAACCGCACTCCGGCCGTGTGCGTGCCCGTGAGCTGCGGATGGAACACGATCGCGGCGCCACGACTTGCCGCCCACCGCACGGTCTCCGGGTACCGCCAGCCTTCATGGCAGATCGCGATTCCGAACTTCACTCCGTTGATCTCGAAGACCTGTCGCGTATTGCCCGGGACGTATGGCGCGTCCTCACTCGGGTCGAGCTGGTTCTTCGTTTGAATTCCTTGAATCTCGCCGTCAGCGTCGATCACGAACGCAGCGATCTGCGACCCCGCGGGCGTGATGTGCTCCATGCCGAGTATGACGGCGATGCCGTTCGCGCGGGCGAATCCACCCACGGCACTCAACGCCCGCGCTTCGTCCGCCTCCCCAAACGGCGCCACGTCGAAGTCCTGCCCGCGCAGCCCCGGCAAATACGCTTCGGGAAAGCAAACAATCTCAGCGCCTGCCCTCGAGCCGGCGCCAATGAGACGCTCCACCTTCTCCAACCCGTCGTCGACCGACGAGGCAACACGCGGCGAAGCCAGCCCGATGATCAAAGTGCACCGCCTCGAGACAAAGAAGAAAAAAAGTAACGGTCGCGGCAACCAAAGATTCGCGGTCGCTCATGGTGTTTCCGCGG
>JBDTAE010000077.1:0-11551 GCA_039924785.1 Gemmatimonadaceae bacterium
CGTCGCCCTTGTCGGCGGGAATCGTGAAGATCTCACCGCGCGCTTCGACCGCGAGGCGCTTGCCGGTCGGCGACAGTGCGAGATTGCTCATCGAGGCGCTGACGTCCTTCCACTGCGGCATCATCCAGGCAAAGTCGCCTGCCGCCGTGATATTGACGACGTGTTCCTTGCCCGACTTCGTGTCCATCAAGTGGATGTAGCCGCCCTGCTCGAAGACGACGGAACTGCCATCGAATTCGGAATCGATCGTCTTGACGTCGTAGTCGGAGTACGACGTGAGCTGCGTCAGCTTCTTGCTCTTGGTGTCGTAGCTCCAGACGTTCGATACGCCGTCACGATCGGAGAGGAAGTCGACGACCTCGTTGCCGATCCACACGGGCTCCATGTTTTTCGATTCGGGAACCGACGGCGACGAGAAATGCGATGAGCCGCGCGGTCCGGCCGCCTGGGCAACAACGAGGTCGGTCGTGGTGTTTGGCGTGGTGTCGAGATCGAAGGTCTTGAGATCGATGATCCAGATCGGGCGATTCTTTCCGCCCCGATAGTTGCGCCGCTCCTCGTCCCACGAGTTGTTCATTCGATACGCAACGCGGCGGCCGTCGGGCGAGATCTTTCCCTGAAATGCTCTGGGAAGTATCATCGGCGTCTCAGGACCACCGTCGACCGGCACTGTCCAAAAGCGCGGCGCGGCGGTCGGCGCCCACGTCGCGCGCGTCGAGTTGAACACGATGGACTTGCCATCGGGGGCCCAACCCTGCACTTGATCCGGACCCGGGTGCCACGTCAGCCGTTTCGGTTCGCCGCCCTCGGCGGGAATGACGTAGACGTCTTCGTTACCGCCATAACTCGCGCTGAAGGCGATCAGCTTTCCGTCCGGTGAGAATCGCGGATTTTCCGTCGTCCCTTGGAAGCTTGTGAGACGGCGTGCGATTCCGCCGCTCCGGTCGACGGTCCAAATGTTGTTCGCGTAGGCGAACGCAATTTGCGTCTTGCTGACCGTGGGCGTGCGAAGCATGCGCGTTTGCGCGTGCAGCACGAAGGGCGCGACGACGAGCAACGCGGCCGCCGTCGTGATGAATGAGAATGGTCGTGAGCGTAACATGGAGACTCGGTCTGGGGACGAATGGCTGGTCGGCCGAACGGATTTTGTATCCCGCGCGACGTGACTAGAGAATTGCCCGTTACGCGTCGTTCGGCTAGGGGGCTGAAGCTCCGAGCCTAACTTCCTCATTCCGAATGACATAGTCGCAGGTCGGACGATGGCGGACGACGGACGACGTCGCCAGCTTCCAGCGAGTCTTGCGTGCAACCACCGCTGCCGAGTTCGCCGGCGGTCACCACTGGGAGGGAGGATGGCGCAGATCGAGAACATTTCCGACACGGCGAGATGGGTCGCCGTCTATCGCGCGATGGAGACGGAGCGTTCCGACGCGATCTTTACCGATCGATTCGCGGCGCGCCTCGCGGGCGAACGCGGACAGGCAATCGTCGATACGATGAAGCGCGGGCGCAGCATGGCTTGGGCAATGATCGTTCGAACGAAAGTGTTCGACGAGATCATTCTCGACCGTATCAAGCGCGCCGGCGTCGATACGGTGCTCAACCTCGCCGCAGGTCTCGACGCGCGCGCATGGCGGTTACCCGTTTCGCCCGATCTGCGTTGGATCGACGTGGACCTTCCCGGCATTCTCGACTACAAGACCGACGTTCTCAAGAACGAGAAGCCGGTGTGCAAGTACGAAGCGATTCGGCTCGACCTCACCGACGCCGGTAAACGCCAGGCGCTGTTCTCGCAGGTCGGCAAAGAGTCGCAGCGCGTGCTTGTTATTACCGAGGGGCTCCTCATCTACCTCACGCCGGAGCAGGTGGGGCAACTCGCGAGGGACCTGCACGCGCAGCAATCGTTCCGCTGGTGGACGATCGACCTCGCGAATCCACAGTTGCTGCAGATCATGCAGCGGATGTGGGGCAAGCAACTGGGTGCGGGAAATGCGCCGTTCAAGTTTGCTCCTGCTGAAAGCACCAAGTTCTTCGAGCCGTTCGGCTGGAGGGAACTTGAATTCCGCTCGGCGAATGAAGAAGCCAAGCGGCTCAACCGCGATATGTCGATGATGTGGCTCTGGCGGTTTCTGTCGAAGCTCGGCTCGCGCGAAAAACAGGAGAACTTCCGGCGCATGTCCGGCTTCGTATTGCTCGAGCGAATCTGAATACGGAGTCGCGGCGCCGCGTCAATCGGCGCAGCTGGGCGAACATCGGATCCGGTTCCACAGAGAGGTCGAACTCGAAGTAGATATGCGTGGCCTCGGCGTCCGCATCGGTGATCCCGAGGGAGACGATGTTGCCGTCGTACTTCGCGATGACATCGGTAAGCTCGTGGAGCTGTCAGGGCGCCGATTTCGCATGCCGAGCCAACGGTTTGCTCGTATAGAGTGTCTGTATGAGAGCCCGGGACGTTCTGTCCCGGTGTTTGTCGACTCGAAACACGACTCACGAGCCCACGATGTCTCTCCGATCCTGGTTCGCCGCCCTCACACGCAACGTGTTCCATCGCGACCGCGTCGAACGCGACCTCAACGACGAGCTCGACGCCTACGTCGCAAGCGTCTCGACAGAGAAGAGCCGGGGCGGACTGTCGCCCGCCGAAGCGGCGAGGGCGGCGGCCGTCGAAAACCGCGGATTAGAGTCTGTCAAAGAACAGGTGCGCGACGTGCGGGCCGGGGAGCGTCTCGACCTCATTCGCCGTGATCTGGTCTTCGCCGCGCGGACGCTGCGCAAGACACCCGGCTTCACGATCGCCGCGGTTCTTGCGCTGGCACTCGGCATCGGTGCAACGACCGCGATGCTGAGCGTCGTGAACGGCGTGTTGCTTCGACCACTTCCATATGCCGACGCCGATCGTCTCGTCGTCATTCTATTCAAGGATCGCAATCCCGTCTCACCGCAGAATTTCGTCGATTGGAGATCTCAAACACGCAGCTTTGCCGAGCTTGCCGCGGCGGAATACTGGACGCCGAATCTCATGGGCGTCGAACAGCCGGAAAAGATCGACGGTCTTCGCCTCACTGCGGGCATGCTCCCGATGCTCGGTGTTTCACCAATGCTCGGCCGATTCTTTACGGCGGCGGAAGACACGCCAGGCAACGAGCATGTCGCGGTCATCGGCTATGGTTTGTGGCAACGACGGTTCGCCGGCGACTCCGGCATCATTGGACGAACCGTTCTCCTCGACGGAGAACGGACGACGATCATCGGCGTGATGCCGTCGACGTTTCAGTTCGCGCCGTTTTGGGCGACCCGCGCCGAGCTGTGGGCGCCGCGAGCGTTCGATGCGGCGACGATTGCAAATGGCGGCAATAGTCTGCGGCTGTTTGCGCGACTCAAGCCCGGCATATCTCTTCAGCAAGCGCGCGCGGATCTCGCGACCGTCACTGCAAGGCTCGACCAGCAGTCGCCGGGAAGCAATCGCAACGCGACGGTTCAGTCGCTCAAGACGAAAGTCGTCGGCGATGTGCAAACGGCATTGCTCGTTTTGCTCGTGGCGGTTGCATTCGTGCTGTTGATCGCGTGCGCAAACGTGGCGCACATGCTGCTCGCGCGCGCCGCATCGCGCCAGCGTGAGCTTGGCATTCGAACTGCGCTTGGCGCCACTCGCGGAAGGCTCATTGGGCAGATGCTTGTCGAAAGCGTAGTCCTTGCGGTGATTGGAGGATTGGGCGGGCTGCTGCTGGCCGAGTTGGGCGTTCGCACGTTGATTGCGGCGAGCCCGTCGAGCATTCCGCGCGTCGCCACGGTGACCATCGATCTGCGTGTGCTACTGATGACGATTGGCATCACGGCGGTCACGGCGATTGCATTTGGGCTCGTGCCGGCGTTGCGCGCGGCACAGGTCAATCTCGCGGAGACGTTCAGGGACGGCGATCGCGCGTCGTCAGAGGGCGGAGGTCGTGCGCGTTTGCGCAGCGTCCTCGTCGCGTCGGAGTTTGCGCTCGCCCTCGTGCTGCTCGTGGGCGCCGGTTTGATGATTCGCACATTTAACGCGCTTCAACACATTGACCCAGGGTTCGACCCGCGCAACGTCGTAACGATGGCGGTCTCGGTTACCGGGACGCGGGAAGCCGATTCTACGGTTCGGTCAGCGTTCTACACCGAGGCGCTCACGCGCATCCGAGCAATTCCTGGTGTCGAGTCGGCAAGCTGGATCAACCACGTTCCAATCGGTGGCGATCTCTGGGGGTTTTCGTTTGCTGTAGTAGGACAGCCCAAGCCCAAGCCCGGCGAGGTTCCGAACGCCGCCTATCGCGTCGTCTTTCCCGGATATTTCCGAACCATGCATGCGTCGCTGCTGCGCGGACGTGATTTTACCGACGCGGATCGTGTAGGCGCGCCGAAGGTCGTCGTGATCAACGACTACATGGCGAAGAGGTATTGGCCGGGCTTGGATGCCATTGGTAAGAGAATACTCATGGACACGTCCGCGATCACGATCGTCGGCGTCGTCAAGAACATGGTGCGCGAAGATTGGGCTGCGCCCGCCGAGGAGGAGTTTTTCTTTCCGTACGCGCAGCAACACAACTACACAGGGGGAGATGGGTCGCACTTCAGCTATATGACGTTGGTTGCGCGCGCCGTGTGTGATGCCGGACGCACGTGCGACGCCGCCGCGCTCACCGCGCCAATCGTGAACGTCGTCCGAGGTATTGACCGCAACATTCCAATCTCCGGTGTGAGCACGATGGACGCGCTCGTGTCGGAGGCCACCGGCGATACGCGATTGTATCTTGCCCTTCTCGGAGCCTTTGCGATCATCGCGATCGTGCTGGCGTCGGTCGGTATCTATGGCGTGATGAGTTACTCCGTCGCGCGACGCACACATGAAATCGGCATCCGCATCGCACTCGGCGCCGAGCCGCGAGGTGTGTTGGGCATGATCGTGAAGCAGGGAATGACGGTGGCGGTGATTGGAGCGACGGCAGGCGTCGTCGTGGCGCTCGGCCTTACCACCTTGATGAGTGGATTGCTGTATGGTGTGGCGCCGCGCGATCCTGTCACTTTCGTTGGGGTGATTGGCGTGCTGTGCGGAGTCGCTTTCGTGGCGAGCTATGTGCCGGCGCGCCGCGCGACGAGGATCGATCCGCTGGCGGCGTTGCGGTCCGATTAGTCTGAGTCTTCGTCGTCGGGGCTTTCTCAGGGCCGGCTGGTTGCGTGCTTTGGCCACGGAGTCCGCGGAAACCACGGAGTCTCGCGGAAACGACGGCTTGAGGTTTTTGGCTGGCACGCGGCCTCCATCATCCCGAGCCGCCGCGCGATGCTCTTGACGCTCCACGGCTTGGGCCCGGGCGACGAATCGGACTCTTTTTTTAGGTTGTTTTCGCGCGCGGATTTGGATGATCGGTCGCGTGGACCGTCGTTTCCGTCGTTGCTCCGTGGTATTCCGCGGGTTCAGCGGGTTCCGTGGTCGCTGTGTTTTTTGAATTGCGCACGGCAGCCCGGCAAGCCGAGGTGCGGGAAGCTGCTGACGGGAATAGTCCGCCCGATATCGTATATTCAGCGGATTCCCGGCTCGTGTCCCTTGCCCAGACATTCGATGCTTCGCTCAAGTGTGGTCACGCTTGCAGTCGCGCTCTTGGTGCCCGTCGCCCTTCACGCACAAGAAACGCCGACTGAGCGCGAATCCGCCCGCGGCGTCGTGCGGAAATTGGATTCGCTCGAACGATCGCTCGACCTGAATGCCCTCGTCGCGAAGCTCACGGGTCCGAACGTGCCGCGTGACGCAGTGGGCGCGCGCGCGAAACAGTTGATGGATACGGAGCTTCTGGCCATGGGCGACGACATCACGCGTCATCCCGAGATTGGCTTCGAGGAGAAGCGCTCCGTCAAGATCCTCACAGATTATCTCGAGAAGCACGACTTCAAGGTCGAGATGGGAACGCCCGGGTTGCCGACGGCGTTCGTCGCGCGGTACACCAAGTCGGCCGGTTCGCCTCACCTGGGCGTCATTCTCGAGTACGACGCGCTGCGCGGAACAAAGGGCGCGTTTCACGGCGATCAGCACAGCACGCAGGGCCCCATCGGAATGGCGGCGGCCGTGGCCATCGCCGAATATTTGGCGAAGACCAAGACGCCAGGAACGGTGACGGTGTTCGGTACGCCGGGTGAAGAGATGATGCCGCCGAATGCGAAAACTGTGATGCACGCGTCGCATGTGTTCGACGGACAGGACATCCTGATTCGTAGCCACTCGTCGAGCGCCACGACGCGGCCCGCCGCCGGCTTCGGCACGTGCTGCAACAACATCGACGGCGTGAAATACACTTTCAGCGGAGCGCCGTCGCATCAACTCACGGCATGGAACGGTCGCAACGCGCTGACTGCTGTGATTCATTTGTTCGACAACATCGATGGCATGCGGAGCAACATGCGGCCCGAGACGCGCATTCAGGGCGTGATCACCGAAGGCGGCGCGGCGCCAAACGTGGTGCCCGATCGCACGGCTGCGGACTTCTATATTCGGTACCCCGACGAGGTCTATCTCGCGCAGCTGACCCAGATGGTCGACGACGACGCGCGCGCGGCCGCCCTCGCTACGGGCACGAAGGTGAAGATCGACCACTACGGTCAAAATCGCGACGGCGTCGGCGTTGGTTCGCTCGGCGAAGTCGCGTTTGCGTACATGAAGAAGTTCGGCGCAACGGGCGTCGTGCCGGAGCCGGGCAAGCCGCAGGGCTATGAGGAAACTGGAAGTGTCTCGAGCGCGATTCCAGGCATCGGCTTCACCGCCAAGACGAGCAACGCGCCGAACCACACGTACGAGATGGAGAAGGATGCGCTCGGGCCGATTGGGCATGACGGTTTTGTCGTCGACGCGCAAGCGATGGCTGCGCTCCTGTTCGACTTCGCAACGCGCGCCGATTACCGCGCGACGGTCAAACGAGAGTTCGACACGATCAAAGCGCTCCACAACGAATATCTCGAAGATCTGAAAAAGACTTACGTGCTGCCGAAGGTCCCAGAGCCCTGACCAGCGAGCGGTAAGATTTTCGGCTGATTTCGCCTTGGCGCTGATCTCGCGTCGACCACCGATTGTGCGCCAGCCGCTGATTGCGCGTTAGCCGCTGATTGCACAGAGTAAAAAAAGGAATACGGCGGAACTTTATCCTAAAGATTCCGCGGTATTCCTTTTTTTATATTTTCCGCGCTATTCCGCACCTAAACATCCCGCCGGCCTGCCCATCCAATTACCTCTTCGTCGGTGCACCGGGTGCGGCGGGCGGCAACTGCGCCACCGACGGCGATACGCCGTTGTTGCTATTGTTGCCGTCGAGCATTCCCCGCGAGACGAGTTGCGCCGCGAGCACGGTCTGAATGACGCTCGTGATGTTGTTCGTGGTTGTCTCCGGCGCGCCCGTGTCGCCATTCGAGATCGTGATGAGCTTGGCCTGGGCGAGCGCCTCGGCGATTGCCGGTGCGATTTGCGGCAGCATTTCGATTTGGCGATACCGGAAGTACGACTCGCCTCCCGATTGAATCGCCTTGTTCACCTTCTCGATGCTCTCAGCGGTTGCGTCGGCGATTCGTCGAATGCGAATGGCTTCGGCGTCGGCCGAGGCTTCCGCGCCAAGTCGAACTTTCGCGGCGTCGGCGCGCGCTTGGGCGATCTGCGTTGCGTCGAGCTCCGCGGTGCGCATGAGTCCCTGCGCTTCCTGCCGCTTTGCTTCGGCCTGCGCGATGAGCGCGGCGTTCGAGGCCTTCGTCTGTTCGAGCTCACGTTGCTTGTCGGATATCGCGCGCTCGGCCTCGAGCTGCGCTTCCTTTGCGCGACGCGACTGATTCGCGGCAACGATGTCGGCGTTCGCCTGCGCTTCGGCCGCGGACTGCCGGCGACGCGCTTCTGCCACTTCCGACTGCACGACTTTGATGTTCAGCGAATTGAAGATGAGGCCGAGGTCGGTGAGCTCGCGCGAGCATGCCTTTCGAATGATCACCGCGAGTGGATCGTCTTCGTCCTCGATCGCTGACTGCTCGGCAGCCGACAACACGACGGGCAATTGGTGCGCGACGGTCGCTACCTGCGTGCTTGCGGAAACTCCCGCGGGAAGGCGCGGTGCGGTTTTGGCGGAAAAGAGTTGGTCGTGCGTGAGCAGGTTCATCGCGCGACGGCCGGAGCTCGACAGCAGGTCCGTCAACGTGTTGAGCTGATCGGCGTCGCTCTTTGAGAAGAAGCGGTTTGCCGCCGTCTTGATCAATGCGTCGGTGTCGCCGACGGACACGATTGCGCTCGCCAAGACGCGCACTTTGATCGGTCGCGGCGTGCCCTGATCGTCGATGTCGGCCGTTTGATCGGTGATGTCGAGGTCGATATTGATGACCTTGCTCGAAATCGTCGTGCCAGTGGTGAGCAGCGGAATTTCCTTCGACTTGCCTGGGCCGCGATACGTCACCGTTCCTCCCGCGAGCCAGCTCACGAGACGGATGGTTCCCGCTTCCACGTTGCGCAGGAAGCTCGCAACGATCATGGGAATGACGATGAGAATGAATACGACGACGCCGCCTATCAAGACGCCGCCGGAAATCCAATTGGTAGGCATTGAGAACTCCAAAGGAGTGACCTGCGAATCAAATCAGAGAAATCGTACAACGATTCTTTTCTGAGTCGACTTCTTCGACCCGAACCAGCTGACCAGCGCGAATGCGACTGCCGCCGAGCGCGCGGTCGTCAGCGCGAAGTGTTGCGAGGATCTGCACGATCTGTCCATCAACCTCGAGCGATACGATTCCCTGCCCGTTGACGTCGAATGACGTGACGGCCGTCGCTTCGTCGGACACCGAGCTTTCGAGCGTGGTGGCCGGCGCCGACGCGAATCGCATGAGAAAATTCCAAAACGGCGATACGAGCACGCGTTCGAAAAAGATTCCGCCGGCGATCGCCGTGGCCGCGAGCAGCGGTCCGCCAAGGAACGGACGCGCGAGCAGTCCTGACGTGCCGAGTCCGAGGAAGAACGCAAACAGAAAACGTGGCGAGGTGATCGTCCACATTGCGCGGCTTGCGGCGCCCGGCAGCGCGTGCATGCCGTGTGCGACCGGCGCGACGGGCCCGGCGCGGCCACCGCGTGCGGCAACCGAATGACCGAAGTGCGCATGACCGTGCGTGGCGCCGTGTCCGCCTGCGTGGAGATGTCCGGTAGGCGCGCCGTGTCCGCGATTGCCAAGACCGCTCAACGCCATGACGCTGAGGCCGGCGGCACCCAACAAGAGGCTCGAGAGGTAGAGGTCCATCGGCACGGCGCGGGATTAGAGATCAGGCAAGTGTCGCTGCTAATAACGTTCGCGACACCCTGGAAGTTACACCGCCTGCGGTTGTACCGCTGGACGGAACACCAGAGCGAAGAGGACGAGAATGCCCGCCGCGCCTGCCGCTGGGACGATCCATATTGCGTGCCAGTCGTGAGTTACGGTCAGGCATTGATGTGCCGCCGCAGCCGCGTCGGTGCACGCTGAATTCGCGGCCGCGTACTTACTGACGACCAAGCCCGAGACGTACGACCCGACGAAGTAACCGAGTCCGTTGGTCACAAAATTGATGAGCCCTTGTGCGGCAGCACGAATCTTCATACCAGCGCGCTGGTCGGTATAGATCTGACCGCCCACAAAGAAGAAGTCGTAACAGACGCCATGCAAGAGAATTCCCGCATAGATCAACCACATGCCGCTACCAGCGTTCCCATTGCTGAACGCGAGGTAGCGCAATGACCACCCAAGCATTCCCGCGAGCATGATGATCTTGATGCCAAAACGACGCAGCGCGAACGGCAGAAGCAGCATGAACCCGACTTCAGACATCTGGCCGAATGTCTGAATGAAGGCGGGCTCCGGCACTTTGATCTCGTTCAGGAACGGGTTCGCGAACGTGTAATAGAATTGCAGCGGAATGCACAGCAGGAACGATCCGATGACGAACATCAGAAAGTCGCGGCTCTTGAGCATTCCGAGCGCGTCGAGGCCGAGCGCGTCGCGAGCGTTGAATGGTTCGCCGGCGGCTTTCGGCGGTGTGTGCGGCAGCACGAGCGAGTACACCGCCATCACGATCGACGCGCCGGCCGCGAGTTGGAGCGGAAGCACGAGCGCGTCGGCGTGCAGCACTTTGCCAACGAGAATTCCGGCGGCGATCCAGCCGATCGATCCGAGCACGCGAATGATCGGAAAGTCGCGCGCTGAGTCCGTGACGTGGGAAAACGATATCGAGTTCGTCAGCGACAGCGTCGGCATGTAGCAAAGCGCGTAGAGGATTAGTAGCGGATAGAACGAGCTGAAGCTCGTCTGCATCGACACGAGCCACATCACCACGCCGCCGATCAGATGCAACAGCGCGAGCAGTCGTTCGCTCGCGAAGAACCGGTCGGCGACGATTCCCATGAAGAAGGGCGACACGAGCGCCGCGATCGCGGTTGCTCCGTACGACAATCCGATCTGCTGATCGGTGAAATGCAGCGTCTGGCCGAGGTATGTGCCCATCGTCACGAACCAGACGCCCCAGATGAAGTACTGGAGGAACATCATCGCGGACAGCTTCGTGCGCGCACCGTTCATGGCAATTCTCGAATCCGAATGTTGCGAAGGGCCAGCGTGCCTGGATGATCGCCCTGAATCGCGATGTATCCCTTCTTCGCGAGACCGTAGTTCGGCCAATCCTTGAACTTGCTCGCCGCGACTCTTGCTTTCCAATCAGCGCTGTTGAATTCGTATTCAAGCAGCTTGAATCCGTTGAGCCAGTGTTCGACGTGATTGCCATTCACGATGATGCGCGTTGAATTCCATTCGTCATACGGCTTCACGTGGCCGTCGGGCGCCGGGTAGAGCGCGTAGTCGGCGCCAGAGCGATTGAGCTCCGTCTTGTTGTCGTCGGCGTTGACGTTATCCTCGAGCTGGTACTCGGGAGCACTCCAGTAGATGTGGCTGTACTCGGTCGTTCCGCGATAGAACACACCGCTGTTGCCCGCTTTCCCGATTTTCCACTCCAGCTCGAGCTCGAAATTCCCGAATTCTTGTTTCGTCATCAGATCGCCGACGCCGCGCTCTTTGACGATCATCCCGTCGGCAACATGCCAGCCGGCCGGCACCGAGTCGCTCTTGTAGCCACGCCATTGATCCATCGTCGTGCCGTCGAAAAGCGACTTCCACTCGCCTTGCGCCACTCCGTCGGCAACGAGGCTCAGGATCTGACGAGCAGTGTTGGACGCCGCGGGCTGGTTTTGCGCCACGGCCGGCAGACAGAACGCCGTGGAGAGAACGGCCGCGAACGCCAATCGAATATTGCGCGTTCTCAAATTGCCCATCCTGCACGATAGTCGCGCGTCAAGAACTTGTTCGCATCCGGCGCATTCGTGAACTCCATCTTCTCGGCGTCATACAAGACTTTGCGTCCCTGGCCAGACCGCAGCGCCGCGACCCCGAGTACCATGGTCTCATTGAGCTCTGCGCCATAGTCGAAGGGCGAGCTCGCCTCGTTCTCACCCTTGCATGCGCCGACCCAGTTCATCTGATGGCTTACCGCGAT
>JBDTAE010000078.1:0-8632 GCA_039924785.1 Gemmatimonadaceae bacterium
ACGTCGTGCCCGGTTGCGACGAGCGCTGCGATTGCAGATGACAACGTGCAACCGGTCCCGCGCCATCCAGCGCCGACGACACGCGGAACGCGCAGCTCGTGGGTCTCTCCGTTGCGTCCGCAGAGCACGTCGACACTCAAGTTTCCGTCGCCGACATGTCCACCTTTCACGAGCACCCACCGCGATCCGAGGGCGAGAAGATCGTGCGACGCTTGATGCATCTCGTCGATCGACGTCGGCGCGGCGCGATCGAGCAGCACACCGGCCTCACTCGCATTCGGCGTGACCAGAAGCGCCAAGGGAAAGAGTCGTTCCCGCAACACGTCGACGCCGTCCCCCTCGAGCAGCGATCGTCCGCTCGTTGACATCAAAACGGGGTCGAGCACGATATTCTCATTGCCATTCGACGCGATGGCGTCGGCGACGGCCGCCGCCACATCGGCGTTACCGAGCATTCCAATCTTGATCGCGTCGAACTCGGCGTCGTCGAACGCCGTCTGCAACTGGAGTCGAACGAATGCGGCGTCGATCGGCAGCACTCCGGCGACAGCGCGACTGTTCTGCGCCGTCACCGCCGTGATCGCTGCCGTGCCATACACGCTGAACGCGGCGAATGTTTTGAGATCCGCCTGAATGCCCGCGCCGCCGCTTGGATCCGAGCCCGCAATGGACAGGACCGACGGCTGATGAATACCATCTGCAGGCAATTCGGCGTCGGTCACGGCACGGTCACCGGTTCGTTGGCCGGGACGTAGATCTCGCTTCCGGTCGCTCGGAATTCCTCGGCCTTCTCCGCGAGACCCGCGGCGATTGCATCGGCATCGGCCGCATGCAGCGCGACGTAATCGCGCACGTCCTGCGTGATCTTCATCGAGCAGAATTTCGGCCCGCACATCGAGCAGAAATGCGCGACCTTGGCGCCGTCGGCCGGCAACGTCTCGTCGTGATACGCCAGTGCGGTGACCGGGTCGAGCGCGAGGTTGAACTGATCGTGCCAGCGGAACTCGAAGCGCGCTTTACTCAGCGCATCGTCCCACTCGCGTGCGCGCGGATGACCTTTCGCGATATCCGCGGCATGGGCGGCGATCTTGTAGGCGATCACGCCGGCCTTGACGTCATCGCGATTCGGCAAGCCGAGGTGTTCCTTCGGCGTGACGTAGCAGAGCATCGCCGTGCCGTACCATCCGATCTGCGCCGCGCCGATTGCGCTGGTGATGTGATCGTACCCCGGCGCAATGTCGGTTGTTAGAGGTCCGAGGGTGTAGAACGGCGCTTCCTGACACCACTCGAGCTGCTTCTCCATATTCTCCTTGATGAGATGCATGGGCACGTGGCCGGGTCCTTCGTTCATCGTTTGAACGTCGAACTCCCACGCGATCTTGTTCAACTCGCCCTGCGTCTTGAGCTCGGCGAACTGCGCTTCGTCGTTCGCGTCATACAAGGACCCAGGCCGGAGACCATCGCCGAGCGAGAAGGAGACGTCGTACATCCGCATGATCTCGCAGATCTCGCGAAAGTGCGTGTAGAGGAAACTCTCACGATGGTGCGCGAGACACCACTTGGCGATGATGGATCCTCCGCGCGACACGATGCCTGTCATTCGCTTCGCCGTCATCGGGATGTATCGCAGCAGTACGCCGGCGTGCACCGTGAAGTAGTCAACGCCCTGTTCCGCCTGTTCGATCAACGTGTCGCGATAGAGCTCCCACGTGAGCTCTTCGGGCACGCCGCCGACTTTCTCCAATGCCTGGTAGATCGGCACGGTGCCGATCGGAACCGCGGAATTACGAATGATCCACTCGCGCGTTTCGTGAATGTCGGCGCCCGTCGACAGATCCATGACGGTGTCCGCGCCCCACAACGTGGACCAGCGCAGCTTGTCGACTTCCTCTTCGATCGAGGAGGAAACTGCCGAGTTTCCAATATTCGCATTGATCTTCACCTTGAAGCCGCGGCCGATGATCATCGGTTCGATCTCAGGGTGATTGATGTTGGCAGGGAGAATCGCGCGGCCGCGCGCGATTTCGCTGCGCACGAAGTCGGCAGGGAGTCCTTCGCGCAGCGCGACGAACTCCATTTCCGGCGTGACCTCTCCGCGACGCGCGTACGTCATCTGTGTGACTGAGCCACCGCCGCGCAACGTTTCGCGACGCAGGCCGTCGGGAAGTTCGGCGGGCGTCGCGCCAGGAATCGGACGGTAGCTTCGTTCGACGGTGGTGACGTCGCCACGCGCGCGAATCCATTCGCCGCGAACGGACGGGAGTCCGGCACGCACCTCGTGGCCGGCGGGTCCGCTCGTGTCGTACACACGGAGGGGTGGTTCTCCGCCGGAGAGGTTGATCTGTCGGAAGGGAACGCGAATGCCGTTGCCGCCGTCGACATACACCTTCTCTGAATTTGGAAAGGCGGTGGAAAAGCTGCTCGCATCGAGCGGCGTGTAGGCAGTGCGTGGCTTGCGCATCGTCGGGATGTCTCCGCGTGTCGACCTGCATGGCGACCCGGCGACGAAACGGCGCGCAAAAAAATCGCGCGCCACCGGGGTGGTCGCGCGCAGCGGGGCCGGTCGCGTGCTGGTGCACGCTTGGGCTTCGCGCCGCGCTCCCTCCGCCGGTACGATCCGGATCAGGTTCCAAGGGTGTGTCTCAACTTCGATTGCTCGAAGTACCCCTGGCGGCTATTGCAGAACGTAACAGCGCGCAGTCTTCGTGGCTAGATCCGCCCGCCGGCCTCGGCGGTTCCGGAGACCGGGCGCCCCCGAGCAACGGACCGCGCGCGGCAGGACCTCGTCGACCCAGTCGCTACACGAACATCGCCACGGCGGCACCGGTCATGAGTAAAGTCGTAAGGCCGACGATAACGCGCTGAAGTCGCCCGCTGGGCTGATTCTCCATCAACTTCGCATCGGTTGCCACGAGCAGGACGCCCAGGAGCACCGGTGGCGCGAGAAAGCCATTCGCGACCGCGCTCCAGAAGAGGGCCTTGACCGGATTCACGTGGAAGAAGGGAAGGCAAATACCAATGACGATCGAGAGCGTGAACACGCCGTAAAACGCGCGCGCGCGCTTGAATTGTTCGTCCATCCCCTGACGCAGCCGAACGTTTCGGCAAACGCATATGCCGCCGATCCGCCCAAGGTCGGAATCGCGAGCGCGCCGGTGCCAATCAAGCCGACCGTGTACAACAGCGTCGCAAAGCGCCCCGCGATCGGCGTCAGCGCATTCGCAACCTCGCGCGATGTGCTCGGATGCGTAATGCCGTTTTTGTGCAGCGTCATCGCCGTCGCGAGGATGATGAAGAACATCACGAGATTGGAGAAGAATGTTCCCGTGGCGACGTCGAAATCACGCGCGCGGATTTCCGCGTCGGTCGCGCCGATTCGATCGACGACGCGGCGACGGCCAATCGATTTCTCCTCTTCGACCTCCTGCGACGCTTGCCAGAAAAACAGATACGGACTGATCGTCGTTCCGAGAATTGCCACGAGGGTCTGCCACCCTTCTTTTCCCTGCGGAATCGACGGGATCACGGTGTCGTGAAGCACTGAGCCCCAATCGGGCCCGAGGTGAATCGCAACGACGACGTAGACGAACAGCACCAGCGCGAGCCACTTCAACGCCGACGCGATTACCACGTACCTGAGCTCGATCGTCACCCACGCAATCACCCCTCCGAATACCGCTACCCATACGAGCGTCGGCACGCCTGTGATCAGCTCAGCGCCATCCGCCATGCCCGCGAGATCGGCGCCGATGTTGATCGTGTTCGCGACGAATAGCGCGAACGTGATCAGCAATAGCGCCGGACGGGGAAACTTCGTGCCCAGCGCGCTGCCCAGCCCGCGCCCGGTAACCATCCCGATGCGCGCGCACATCGACTGCACAGCGGCCATGAGTGGCCACGTGAGCAACGCGGCCCAAAGAAACGACGTTCCGAACTGCGCACCGGTGATCGAGTACGTCGCAATTCCAGACGGATCGTCGTCTGCAGCACCCGTAACCACTCCCGGCCCAAGCGAACCCAGGAGACGACGTAATGGCCCGTGACGGGAGTTATCCGCCGGACGCGGGTGCGTGTTGCGCCGCTCGGTGTTTCGCCTCATTGAATCCGAATTCCCGACGAGCCTGGTATCAGCATGAAGGTGCCCGTGTGCGGAAACCGTGCCGCAACTCTGCGGTTACACGTCTATCGTGCCTGCGTCAGATGCCTTTGAGCGGCGGCAACATCGCCTCGATCGCCGCCCTGTCCGATTCGAGCCACGGCGGTAACACCAACGTTTCGCCGAGGTGCTCGAGCTCTTCGTCGGCCGTGAATCCGGGTCCGTCGGTCGCTAGCTCGAACAGCACGCCGCCCGGCTCGAGAAAGTAGACGGACTTGAACCAGAACCGGTCGATCACTTCGGTGGGGCGACGATGCGCGTCGGCGATGCGCGCGCGCACCGCGAGTTCCGTTTCATCATCGGCGACGCGCCACGCGACGTGGTGCATCGTCCCGATTCCCCAGCCGCCGCGCGGGACTTCGGGCCGCACCTTGATCTCGATGTGCTTGCCCGACCCACCACCGTCGACGCCGAAACGATGCCAGCCGTCTTCCTCCCCGTAGTTCTGGAAGCCGAGCGTTCCGGTGAGAAAATCCGCGGTGACAGCGAGTTCGCGCTCCCACGCGCGAACTGCATGCAAGCCCACGATCTGTCTATCAGCGGGTACTTCGCTGGCGTCCCACGCGCGGAACAGCCGCTTGTCGCTCGTCTCGACAAGCGCGAGGCGCTGTCCGTGCGGATCGATCAACGTCAACGCGCGATCACCGCGACGGGTATCGGTTCCGGTGACGTTCGCGCTCTTCGCAGCCAGACGCTCTTTCCAATACTCTAATGAGCCAGCGGGGATCGCCAGCGCGATCTCGACGCCGAGTCCCGTGCCCAACTGTCCCGGCGGCGAGTTGCGAAACGGGAAAAACGTGATGTCTGTTCCCGGGTTTCCATCGGCGTCCGCGTAGAACAGATGATACGTGCCGGGCTCGTCCTGGTTCACGCTCTTCTTCACGAGCCGCATGCCGAGCACGCCGACGTAGAAGTCGAGATTCTCCTGCGCGTTGCCGCAGATGGCGGTAATGTGGTGGATGCCGCTGATTTCGGACATGAGATCTCTGCTCGTTCGTGTTCTGGGCGAAGTTACTCGTCGAGTGGCGCGGCGGTGATGTCAGCCTGTCCATCCACATACTGTACGACCACGCGCCAGGGCTGACAGCACACCTGGCAGTCCTCGACGTATTCCTGACTGTTGCCGCCGCCAGGGTCCACGCCAACTTCGTTGGTCTCGCCGCAGTACGGGCATACGACGATGCCCGTGGTGTCCGCGGTGCCGTCGCCCAGCGGAAAATCACGATCGAGCTCCGCCTCTTCGTCCGGGTCGGGCTGGTCTAAATCATCAAAGGGTGAACGCATATCCGAGTAAGTTAAGGACATGTCCGACCTTCTCGCCGCCAGAACGCAGATGGCACTCTCACTCGGCTTCCACATCATCTTTGCCGAAATCGGGATTGCGATGCCGCTGTTGATGGTGCTCGCAGAGTGGCGATGGCGTCGAACTAACGACGAAGTGTATCTCCACCTGGCGAAGCGCTGGGCGAAAGGCACCGCAATTCTCTTCGCCATCGGTGCTGTGTCAGGAACGGTTCTCTCCTTCGAGTTGGGACTGCTCTGGCCAGGCTTCATGGGATTCGCCGGTCCCATCATCGGCATTCCGTTTTCGCTCGAGGGATTCGCGTTCTTTACCGAAGCAATCTTTCTCGGGATCTATCTCTACGGGTGGGAGCGAATCTCCGCGCGTGCCCACTTGGCGGCAGGCCTGATCGTCGCGGCGAGCGGAGCGGCGTCAGCGATTTTCGTCGTGATGGTGAACGCGTGGATGAATACCCCGACGGGCCTGACGCAGAGTCACGGGACGCTCACCGGCGTCGATCCGATTAGCGGAATGCTCAATCCGTCGAGCTTCCAGCAGTGTATTCACATGGTGCTCGCGGCGTACGCGGCAACCGGTCTTGCCGTCGCGGGGCTGCACGCGGGCATTCTCGTGTGGAAACGTCCGTCGGCGTTTCACAAGCATGCCTTGACCCTCGCGCTGCTCGTCGGCGCGCCGGCCGCCGTGCTTCAGCCGATCTCCGGCGACGTGAGCGCGCGCGTCGTCGCACTGTGGCAGCCGATCAAGCTCGCGGCGCTCGAGGGACAGTTCGAGACGGAGCGCGGCGCCCCGCTGCGAATTGGCGGACTGCCCAACGTGGATGAAGGACGCACGCGCGGCGCAATCGAGATTCCGCATGGCCTCTCGCTGCTCGCGTATCATGAGTTCAACTCCGAGGTGCGCGGCCTCGCGTCGTTTCCACGGGCGCTGTGGCCACCCGTCGCCGTAGTGCACGTCGCCTTTCAAGTCATGGTCGCACTCGGCAGCATGATGGCGCTCGTCGGACTTTGGTCGCTCGTCGTGCTCTGGCGGCAACACACCACGGCGAATTCGCGACGGCTGCTGATCGCGCTCGCGATCGTGACGCCGTTCGGGTTCATCGCGACCGAAGCCGGATGGACGGTGACCGAAGTTGGGCGTCAGCCGTGGGTGATTCAAGGAATTCTCAAGACGTCCGACGCCGTGACGCCGATGCCGGGGCTCGTCGTGCCAATGACGTTGTTCGCGGTCCTCTATGCCGTGCTCGCCGCAATTGTGGTCGTGCTGATGCGCGGCCTGGTTCGAGAAACGCAATGAGCGATATCCTGTCGACGGCAGGCAAGCCGGAGGTGGTGGCCGGAATCATCGTTCTCGCGTTGAACGCCTACGTGCTGATGGGCGGGGCGGACTACGGCGGCGGTGTGTGGGATTTGTTCGCGTCGGGGCCGCGTCGAGACGCGCAGCGTGAATTGATCGCCAACACCATCGCGCCGATCTGGGAGGCGAATCACGTCTGGCTGATCGTCGTCGTGGTGATGTTGTTCACGGGATTTCCGGCCGCGTTCGCAACGGTCGGCATCGTGATGCACGTGCCGCTCACACTGATGCTGCTCGGCATCGTGCTGCGCGGATCGTCGTTTGTGTTTCGAAGCTACGGGTCTCAAACGGGGCCGAGTCGGCGCTGGTGGGGAACCACCTTTGCGATTGCGAGTGTGATCACGCCGGTGTTGCTCGGCGATGTGATTGGCGCGATCACGAGCGGCGCCGTGGGGTTTGCGTCGAATCGCATCTCGACCGCGTCGTTCGCGTCAGTGTACATCGAGCCGTGGCTCGCGGCATTTCCGCTCTCGGTCGGAGCGTTCGCGCTGGCGCTGTTCGCGTTTCTCGCCGCGGTCTACCTTGCGCACGCTGCCCACGATGCGGAGTTGCAGGAGGACTTTCGCAAACGCGCGTTGGTCATGGCCAGCGCGGTTCTCGTCACGGCCACGGTTGCCATGTTGCTGTCAAGCTCCGCCGCTCCGCGTGTCATGGAAGGCGTGATGTTCTCGGGGTGGGGCATTCTGATTCACGTCGCCACCGGCACGTCGGCCGTCACGGCCATCGTGATGCTGTGGAAGCGGAACTACGCTATCGCGCGGTACGCTGCCGCCGCGCAAGTGAGTTGCATTGTGTGGGGTTGGGCATTCAGTCAATATCCGTACGTCATTCCAACGACGCTGACAATTCACGACTCCGCGGCGCCCGAAATAACGCTCGATCTGTTACTGACTGGCCTCGGCGTCGGCGCGCTGGTGTTGATTCCGTCACTTTGGTACCTCTTTCGAACCTTCACGGCCCGGCGCAGGTTGACTCGATGAAACGACGCGATTTCAACTCCATCGTACTTGGCGGGCTGGCGAGTGCCGCAGTGCCGCGCGCCCTGCGCGCTATCCCCGATCACCAGCAGCCCGATGTGAAGGTGAATGGACAGCGGCTGAATGCGCATATCGCGGCGCTTTCGGAGTTCGGGAAGAATCCGCAGGGCGGCGTGTCGCGCGTCGCGTACAGCGACGCCGATCGCGCGGGTCGGGCGGCAGTGATGGACTGGATGCGGGCGGCCAAGCTCGAGCCGGTCATCGACGCGGCGGGAAACATCATCGCACACCGCGCCGGCAGTGACAAGTCTCTAAAGCCGCTGCTCTTCGGATCGCACATCGACTCGGTGCCCGAGGGCGGCAACTTCGACGGAGCGGTCGGCAGCCTGTCGGCGATCGAGGTCGCGCAGACGTTCTCCGAGCGGAACATCGTGACGCGACATCCGCTGGAGGTCGTGATCTGGCAGAACGAGGAAGGGGGACTCTTTGGCAGTCGATCGGTCAGCGGTCAGGTCACTCCGCCCGAGCTCGAGACGGTTTCGAACAGCGGAAAGACGGTGAAGCAGGGAATCGTCTTCATCGGCGGAGATCCGGCCAAGCTCGGCGCGGTCAAGCGCCGCAAAGGTGACATCGCGGGCTACTTCGAGCTGCACATCGAGCAGGGCGGAATCCTCGAGGCCAATCACACGGATATCGGCATCGTCGAGGGCATTGTCGGGATCAAGCAGTGGGAGGTGACGGTCACGGGCGTTCAGAATCATGCTGGTACGACACCGATGGACCAGCGTCACGATGCGCTGCTCGCGGCCGCGAAGTTCGTCGAATTGGTGAATCGTGTCGTTC
>JBDTAE010000079.1:0-4204 GCA_039924785.1 Gemmatimonadaceae bacterium
GATTCGCTCCTGGTCCAGAATGTATTCCAGGCGCTTGACGATGTCGGCGTTGCCTATGCGCTTGAGATCGAAGCGCTGAAGCCTGCTGAGGACCGGCGCAGCGGTCTGCGCTATCTTCTGCGGCTCAGTGGTGGCGAAGACGAACACGACGCGTGGCGGAGGTTCCTCCAGCACCTTGAGGAGGGCGTTCCACGCTTCGCGCGTGAGCATGTGCGCTTCGTCCACGATGTACACCTTGTACGAGTCGTCGCCTGACGGCGCGTACATCGCGCGCTCGCGGAGGTCGCGCGCATCGTCGACGCCGCGGTTCGACGCCGCGTCGATCTCTACAACGTCGAGACTCGCCGATCCGCTCCAAATGCGGCGACACGACGCGCATTCACCGCAGGGCTCGCCGTCGAGCGCCGGATCACCACGTCGCTCGCAGTTGAGCGCCATCGCAAGCACTCGGGCAAGCGTCGTCTTTCCTACGCCGCGCGGGCCGCACAGCAGGTATCCGTGCGCGACGCGGCCGCGCGCAATCGCTCCCTTGAGCGTCGTCGACACGTGCGACTGCACGGCGACGTCGGCAAACCGTTTCGGACGATAGGTGCGAGCGAGAGCAAGAGACATAGCAGGACCCGCAATCTACCCCCGGAACGGGGGCGGCACAAAGCGACGACACGGCTTGGCGAGCGTGTTTTGTCGCGTTCGCCGCGCGGGAACGTATCGTCCCGCAACTGTCCGATCCGTGACATTCGGTTGCCGGGACGCCGTCCGGCTTCGAGGCGAATGCGATTCTCCAACTCGCCGCCTTCGCCATCGGCCGCATTCAATGAAAAACGCGGGGACGGCGCTCGAAAGCGCGTCTCCCGCGTAATACCCCAGGCCTGACGAAGCGACCTTAGACACCTCATGCCGCTGCTACCTTCGGGGTCCTGACGGAGTTAGAAGGCTGAAGCCCTCCGGGACCTGGGGCAACGAGAAATCTATGCTGTTGTGCGACCGATACAAGCGAGCTCCGTGGGTTGGAACAGCCTTGCGTGATATCTTAGATCGCATGGCGAAGCCAAAGAAAAGCGCGAAGGACGTCGCAAAGCACGGCGCGAACCGCGCCGCAGGGAACGCGACCGCGAAAAGACCGGCCCGTGCCTTCGCAAAGAAGAAGACGGCGAGAAGCCCAGCGAAAGGCGCCGCGAAAAGCACGGGGAAACGCACGGGGCAGAGCGCCGCGAAAAACTCGGGGAAGAGTCGCGCGAAAAGCGAGGGAAAGAGCGGCGTGAAAAGCGCCGGGAAGACTTCGAAAAAACCCGCTCGAACGGCGGTCGAGCGACTCCGCGAGATTTGCCTCGCTCTGCCCGAGGTCACCGAAGTCGAAACGTGGGGCGAACCGACGTTTCGAGTCCGAACTAAAATCTTCGCGATGCATTCATCCGCGTCGTCGCATCACGGGAAAGGCCGCGAAGGAGTCTGGATCGCCGCACACACTACGACGCAGGACCTCGTGCTGCGCGCAAAGCCCGACCTGTATTTCTCGCCGCCATACGTTGGGCCGAGCGGCTGGATTGGCGCGTGGCTCGACCAACGGCCCGTGTGGAGCGAGATCACCGACTTCCTGCGCGACGCCTACCGCATGAAGGCGTCGAAGAAACAGATCGCACTGCTCGGCGACGACTAGCTGCTAGCCCCCCGGATCAGAAACGAAAACCGTTGGTCGTGCAGGTTATGTCATTGCGGCGGCGGTTCGTCCCTTCGTCGCAATGGCCGAGACCGCCACCGAAGTGCTGCAAAGGGGGCAGCTGCGCACTGTTGCGGTGGACCCGCCCGCAGATTCTGTCGCCTCACTAGTCGAACGGCGCGAGCGTCGTCTCGTCAGCACTGATCGTTATCGCGGCGGATCAAGCGAGATCGAGTGGTGGCTAACTGCTGAACGCGGACTGGAGCGGAATTGGGCGACGGACGCGGAGACTGCGTTCAAAAGGAGAACCGCCGCAAGCGACTTCAGTACAAAACAATTGAATGGGTCTTTTTGAACGTGCCTGCTCGAATGCAGTCGCTTCGAACGCCGTTATTCTCAACGGTGTTGCACTCGACGGTGTTGCTTTGAACGCAGTCTCTGCGTCTGTCCGTTTATTCCGTTCCATTCCGCGTTCGCCGTTTGGTGCCGCCCACCGGGACGACGACCGCCGGCATCTGGTGCAAGCGGATCGCCAGGACGAACTCGGGGTCGGGTTACAGGCTGTAGCGAGCTAGCCCGACCGACTGACGGCTAGCGGAACGAGCCTGCCGCGCGGCGCCGTCCACGGGTCGCGCAGTTGCTCGCCATTCGTCGTTCGTCGGCATGCCTCAATTCCATTTCTTTCCGCGGAACTCATCGAGGTTCACGTTGCCGCCCGACAGAACCGCAACGACTTTCGAGCCTTTCGGCACGTCGATCAGTCCCTTCATCAGGGCCCCGACCGACGCCGCGGCCGCGCCTTCGACGATCAGCTTGCAACGCTCCATGATCCAGATCACGGCGTCGAAAATTTCGGTGTCAGGCAGCGAGACGATGTCGTCGACGAATCGCTGAACGACGGAGAAATTCAATTCCCCGCAGCGCCGCACGCGGAGTCCATCAATGACCGTGCGGCAGTCGATCGTCTCCAACTTGCCCGACGCGACGCTCATCTGCATGGCAGGACCGTCCGACGATTCCACGCCGAACACCTTCGCGTTCGGATTGTGTCCCTTCACCGCCATCGACACACCGGAGATCAATCCACCGCCGCCAATCGGCACCACGACGGCGTCGACCTCGGGCCAGTCTTGAACAATCTCTAAACCGAGCGTTCCCTGCCCCGCGATCAGTTGTTCGTCGTCGAACGGGTGCACGTACGTCAGGCCTTCGGTGCGCACCAGTTCCTTCGCCTTTTCGTTGGCCTCGTCCCAGATCATTCCGTGCAACACCACCTCGGCGCCGTAGCCTTTGGTGGCCGCAATTTTTGCCGGCGTCGCATTCTCGGCCATACATACCACCGCGCGCATCCCGTGCAGCTTGGCAGCGAGTGCGACACCTTGCGCGTGATTGCCGGCCGACGAGCACACGACGCCGCGCTTTTTCTGCTCCTCCGGCATCAACGCGAACTTGTTCAACGGCCCACGAATCTTGTACGAACCCACGCGCTGGAACATTTCCGCCTTGAGCCGGATGTCATAGCCGGTTAGCTCGCTCAACTGGCGCGACGTCAGCAGCGGCGTATGCTTGATGTGCGGCGCGATTCGCGCGCGAGTTTCCTTGAAATCGTCGAGAGTCAGCGTGAACATGGTCGCGTGTTGGGAGGGCCAGAGATGACGCGAACGGCCGCGTTCCCAATAATACTCCGCGGAGCGTCGACTTGTTGAGGAGCGTGATATCGGTGGTGTTCGGCTTCGTCTCGATGGCGGTCGTCGTCATGTTGGGGACGTTTGCCCTCGTCGCGGCGTTCGTTCCAGGCGGCGTGCGGGCAATGCGCGCGTCGCAAAAGGATCCGTCGCAGATGCCGGCGCCAAGCGCCGCGTACTACGCCTCGAACATCGTCCTGTCGTTCATCGCGGCCATCGTCGGCACGTGGGTCACCGCGCAGACAGCCGCCCCCGCACCGAAGAACCAACTCATCGCGCTCGGCGTGCTTATTCTCGTGATGGGCGTCGCGAGCTCGTTTTCTCCCGGCAACGAACGGCAGCCGTCGTGGTACCGCCGCACGATTCCGCTTGTTGGAGTCGCCGGCGTCGCGGTCGGAGCCGTGGTGCTTCACGCAGTCTAATTTTTCGGCGCTACGCCTCCAGGCGGCGCGTCCGACGGAATCCGTTCACGCGACACGTTCCAACTCATCACGCAGCGTTTCAGCCGCGCGACGGCAGTCGTCCGCGCTGACGTCGAGATGCGTCACAGTCCGAATGCGAGTGTCTGACCATTCGGCGACCAGAATTCCGCGCGCTTTCAGCGCGGCGACGACCGGCGATGTGCTGCGTCCGGCAGGCAGGTCGACCATCACAATATTCGTATCGGGCGCAACGACCGTAGCGCCGCCGGCGCCGTCAACGATGCTCGCGATCAGTTTGGCGTTGTCGTGATCGTCGACGAGACGATCCATATGGTTGTCGAGCGCATACAGCACGGCGGCAGCGAGCATTCCGTTCTGGCGCATCGCGCCACCGAACAATTTTCTCGCCGTCCACGCTGTCTCGATATCGTTCGCTGAGC
>JBDTAE010000080.1:0-57812 GCA_039924785.1 Gemmatimonadaceae bacterium
GTACTCGGCGGCGCGAGCGCGGGTTCGCTGTGCTGGTTCGAGGAAGGCACGACCGATTCACGCCCCAAGGAGTTGTCGATCGTGAAGTGCTTGGGTTTCATCAAGGGCAGCCACTGTCCGCACTACGACAAGGAAGCCGGACGTCGGCCCCTGTATCACAAACTGATCGGCTCGGGCCAGATGAAGCCCGGCTACGCATGCGACAACGACGCCGGGATCTATTTCGAGGACGATAAAGTGAAACGCGTCGTGTCCGCGCGCGCCGAGGCGAAGGTCTACTACGTGAGTCTCGTCGATGGAAAGGTGGTGGAGAAGACCCTACAACCCGAGTTGCTCCAGGTGTGATTTGCGACGGGGCGCGACGATTTCGCCGCGCTCGCCCGGCCATTCTCCGCTCCCGTCGCGACTTCGAGCTGTTGCAGGCGGCCGCCGAATGAAGGGGATAGCGCTCGATTGTCCGATACTACGACTGATTGCCTCGCCCGCCACGGACGTGGCCTCGAGGCGGTGAAGCGCCTTCCACCAGTCGTCCGCACGTGAGCACCATTTCAGCAGCAGAAGCCGAATCCCACGAGTCGCTGGTCGATGTGTTCGTCGCAAGACAGCCGATCTTCGACGCGCGCGGCGACCTGTTCGCGTACGAGCTTCTGTATCGGCGCAGCGGATCGGATACCGTCGCCGAAGGCGTGTCGCCCGACGTCATGACGTCGGAAGTCTTCGTTCAGGCTTTTCTGAACATCGGGCTCGATCGCGTCGCCGCGGGTCATCGCGCGTTTCTCAACTTCACGCGTGACATGTTGCTGCGCGGAATGCATCGCCTGGTCGATCCCTCGCTGGTCGTGATCGAGCTACTCGAAACGGTCGAGCCCGCGGCCGACGTCGTCGCTGCGTGTCAGGATCTCGTCGCGTCTGGATATACGCTCGCCTTGGATGATTTCGTTTACTCGCCGGCGTATGTTCCGGTGTTGCGCATCGCGAAGATCGTCAAGCTCGACGTGCTCGGACGAACCGACGCCGAACTCCGGAGGGCATACGCGCAGGTGGAATCGTTCGGTGGTACGGTCCTCGCCGAGCGCGTCGAGACGCGCGAAATACGAGACCGCTGCGCGACCATCGGCTACGGACTCTTTCAAGGTTACTACTTTAGCAAACCTGAAACGCTCGCCCGTCGCGATCTGTCGGCGGCCCAGCTCACGATTCTGCGCCTCATGAAGCTGTTGCGCGATCCGGCGGTCACGGACTTGGCGCTCGACGACGCGTTTCGCTGCGACGTCTCGCTCACCTACAAGCTGCTGCGCTCCGTCAACTCGGCGACACTTGGCGGGCGTGGAATCGAATCGATTCGCCATGCCGTGCGATTGGTCGGTCGCGTGGAACTCAGCAATTGGCTGTCGTTGCTTCTCGTGACGTCGGTCGCCGGCAAAGGTGGAACCGACGCCGAGCTCGTTCGTGTCGCGCTTCACCGCGCACGATTCTGTGAAACGCTTGCCCTGGGCGGACATGATCGCGGAAGCGCTGGTTCCCTCTTCATGGTTGGACTCTTTTCGCTGCTCGACGCGATTCTCAAGGTGCCGCTCGCCGAAGTGCTGCATAGCATCGACCTTGCGGACGACGTACGAGCCGCGTTGCTCGACCGAACAGGCCCTTATGCCAGTACGCTCAAGCTCGTCGAGGCGTACGAGCGCGGTGACTGGGCCGCCGTGCCGAGCGCGTGCGACCAGCTTGGCGTGGATTCGTCATTGCTCAGCGGACTATGCGTCGACGCGACGCGCTGGACACGCGAGCAGATCGACCTCGCGATGTAGGTCGCGCGCGTCGCTAGCCTTTGGCAGCGGCTGCTCTCGCGCGCCCAACCTCATACGCCGCGACGCTGGTATATGCCATTCGCAAAATTGAATTCACGCTGTGCTCGCGCTTGCCACGGCGGAGCAGGTCCCCGAGGACGTGTTCGCATTCCGTGCGCCCGCCCTGCGTGAGGTCTCGATACATCGACGCGGTGAGCGTCGACCCCGGCGCGGTAAAGGTCTTGTGCCCGTGCTCGATGGACGACTGACTTGGCGGGAAGCCGGATTCGGTCGCGATCGCCGCACATTCGGCCAAAAGAGCGTCGGCAAGCGCGGCGCCGCCTGCGGCTTCGATATCGCCGACGCTCGCGCGCAGAAGGCACGTGAGGCCCGCGCCAGTGCCGATGAACACCCACTTCTCCCACATGTCTTGCGTGATGTCGAGGCTGAGCCGGGAGTCGAAACTGCAAGCAGCCATCTCCGCTTCAATCGCCGTGATTCTCGCGGAACGCGACTTATCGGGCTCGCCGAACACCATGCCCTGATTCGGGTTGAGATGTTGAACTTCGCCCTCTGTCGACAACGTCGCGGCGATGAAACACAGCCCGCCAAGGACCGCCGCATCACCGAACCGCGCGCGAAGCGCGTCCATGTGCAGCATGCCATTCAGCATCGGGAGAATGGCGGTGTTTGGACCAACGGCCGGCGCGAACGATGCGATCGCGTCCTCGAGATCGAACGCCTTGCAGCTGAGAAGTATCAAATCGTACGGTCCGGCGACTGCGCCCGCTTGTACGGCGGGCGGATTCGGGTGGTGGTAGTCGCCACCTTTCTGGCTCTTGATGATCAACCCGCGTGTCGCAAGCTGCTGCGCGCGCCGCGGGCGCACGAGAAATGTCACATCGCGACCGGCCTGCAACATTCGACCACCGAAATACCCACCGATTCCGCCTGCGCCGACGACCAGAGTCCGCATCTGTCCCCCAAATGAATTGCGACAACGAGATTCCCGACGGCGTGCGATGCAACTGGAACGTAACTGCCCCGGTCAATACTGCTCACCGCGTGTCGCGGCGCTGGTCTGACCGGCCGATGTCGAAGTTGGCTGAGCCCTGAAACGAAACCGCAGTCTTTTTCGACTCATCGACGATCAGCTGAAATACATCGGGTCGCGCATAGTGACCGACCACGTCGAAGTCGAGCCGCGCCCTCGCGATCTCGCGGCGATCGATCATCGCCGTGAGAATTGTCTCATGCTCGTAGTCGGGACCGGCGAGCACTTCGCCGAGGGGTGAAATGATGCAGCTGCCTCCGCGCGAGACGACCGTCGTCGGGTCGTTGCCGTAGATGCTCTCATACTTGGCCGGATAGTCGCTGCGCCGCGCAAACTGGTTGCATGACAGCACGAAACATCGCCCCTCGAGCGCGATGTGCCGCATGGTCGGCAGCCACGTATCGCGACCGTCGGCGGTCGGCGCCAGATACAGCTCGACGCCCTTTGCGTACATGGCGGTGCGGAGCAGCGGCATGTAGTTCTCCCAGCAGATCACCGCGCCGATCTTGCCGATCTCCGTGTCATACACGGGCATGGTCGATCCATCGCCGAATCCCCAGACCAGACGCTCGCTCGCCGTCGGCATGAGCTTGCGATGTTTGCCGAGAAAGTCGCCGCGCGGAGAGAAGAACAGCACGGTGCAATAGAGCGTCCCCCCGTCGCGCTCGATGACGCCGATCGCGAGGTGCATCTGATTGTCGCGCGCGATCGCCGCGAGTGCGTCGACGTGCTCACCCGGAACGTCGATCGCGCTCTCATGATAGATCCGGAATTGTTCGCGGCCTTCGGCGGTTCGCGAGCCGACCACGGAACCGAAGTCGAGTCCGCGCGGGTAGGCCGAGATGAACGCCTCGGGAAAGAGCGCGAGTTTGGCGCCGATTCGAGCGGCGTCCGCGGAAAGATCGCGCGTCTTCTCAAGGGTGCGGCACACGTCGAACGCGACCGGTGCAGCCTGCACGACCGCGACACAGGTCTCGTCGCCCTTCGCGTTCGCCATCGTCGTTTCTCCGCCGATTCGTGATTGTCTGCCCCCGACGACCGGGATCGTTCAGGGAAAATAACGGGAGCGGCCCAGGTCGCGCGGGGAATGGTCGGACCGGGAAGTCGGATGGTCAAAGATCATTCGATGAGGACCCAGTGCGCGAGCCTTCAACGACGATCGACGCGGCAGATTGCCGTGGTCCATCGCCAGCCGCGGCGACGTTGTCGAGCACCACGGCGGCGTTGCGCTTCAGACCACGTAGCTTCGCGCGCTTCATTGGCGAATCCTTAAACGCGGTTCGAAAACTCTCATCGTCCATCGCGGCAATGTCGCTCGCAAGGGCGCGCGCGTCCCTGCCGGCAATCGCCGGACGAGGCGCAAACGCCGGCTCTCCAAGCTCGTGCGCGAATTTCATGTTCCACGGGCAGACATCCTGACAAATATCGCAGCCGTACATCAGATCGCCGACCGACGCTTGCAGCGGTTGCGGAATGTCCCCCTTGAGCTCGATCGTGAGGTAGGAGATGCACCGCGTCGCGTCCAGGATGTGTGGTTCGACAAGCGCGCCGGTCGGGCACGCATCCAGACAGCGCGTGCAGCTTCCGCAGTGTTCCGACTCGAACGGCGCATCCGGCTGCAATGCGAGATCTATGAACAGCGCGCCAAGAAAAAAGAAGGAGCCCAGCCTGGGGTTAATCAACATCGTGTTCTTGCCGAACCAGCCAAGCCCGGCCAGCCGGGCCAGGTCGCGCTCGAGAATCGGACCGGTGTCGACGTAGGCCTTTCCGCGCACCGTGCGTTCCAACCGGCCTTCGATCCAGCGATGGACGTCGTTCAACCGGTCGACGATCACGTCGTGATAGTCGTCGCCTCGAGCGTATCGGGCAACAGGACCAGCCGGCTCGCGACCGCCATAATCCAGCGCAACGACGATCGCGCTCTGCACTCCTTCGAATGGCAGTCGCGTATCGGTTCGCTTTTCAGCGCCACGCGATAGATAGGTCATGTCGCCGGCGTATCCGCGCTCGAGCCACCGGGCGAAGTGATCCGCAGTGCCGACCGACCCGAGCCTCGCCACTCCGACGAGATCGAATCCAAGGCCATAGGCCTGCGCTTTGATGACCGTCTCGAGCGACTCGGTGTCCGGCCGTCCCGTGGCGATCATAGGATGCTCATGGTCAGGATCCCTTCACGGCCCAGCGAGCGTACCGAACGACGTCGGAGGCGGGCGGCACGAACTGCTCGTCGCCGTACGCCGTGTACATTCGCCAGCGCACATAGTCGCGCGCCGGAACGGGCAGAAACGGGAATCGCGCGTACCATCCGCGCGCCCGAAAGCGCCAGCCGACTCGCAGCAACGCCAATCCCGTCGCCGGATTGAGAATTCCGCGAAGGCACAGCGCGGCGCCGAGCTTCGGCCAAGATCGCATTCGCTGCTCGACCATTAGAGAAATGACACGCCGTCGAGACCACTTGGCACAGGACGCCCGAGTGCGGCAAGCGCGCTCGGCATCACGTCGACGGTGCGGCGAGGCTGGTGGCGCGCCGGCCGGTTCAGGAGAAGGGGAACGAGCATGTGCTCGCGATGCAAGGCGCCGTGCGAGCTGACGTGACGAATGGGTTCGTACCGCGCGCGAAAGTCCCAATCGCGCGACGCCGACAGGATGATCTCGCCCGACCGTGGCGCCATGGCCAGGTGCATGATCTGCACGACGCTGTCGGGATAGTCCGTCTCGATCGTCATGTCGAACACCTCGTCGCCGGAAACGCCGTCGAAATCGCGCCCGATATGCAGCGGGTCGCCGGACTCGCGATAGTAGTGATACAGACCGTGGTCGAACCGCGCGACCGCGGTGCCGTTCGCGCCGCTTCGAACGAAGACGCCGTTTTCGTGGCGGTGAACCAGCAGATCCACCGACGGACGCGCAAGCAACGCGTCGGCGAGGTTCGCCCACTCAGCGTTGAGGCCGGCCAACGGGCGCTTTCGCTCGCCGATATCAAGATAGAGGTGCGCCATCGCATTGCCGCTGACCATCACGGCAACCTGAGGCTTTACTCCCACGACCCATGGATGCGAGATCGTGCGGTACCCGGACTTCGCGATGAATCCGGCGAGGTCGTCGTGGTTGGTGACCGGGGAATGACCGTGGTCGCTCACGATCCACAGCGACATGCTGTCCCAACGACCATCGCGCTCGGCGTCCGCGCGAATTGCGGCGGCGGTGCCATCAACGATCTTTAAAGCGTCCATGATGAGCGGCGCGTCCTGCCCATGCGCGTGCGACACCTTGTCGACGCCCATCAGCGCCGCGAACGTAAAATCGGGCTTGTCCTTTCGAACCCGCTCGGCGACGTCGGACGCGACTTCGCGGTCGATCTGCAGCCAGCCCGCGACGTTGCCGCTGAAATGGGTTCTTGCCGCGCGCAGCGCCGACTTTGGCGTGACCGATCCAATGCGGCGGTCCGGCGGAAGTCCCCGCCCAATCACATTCAACGCGCCAAGGGCGTCGCCGCAGAGCTCGAAGATCGTGGGCGCGTTTGCTGCGATGTCCCGGTCGACGGCGCCCATCTGATATCCCACATAGCTCCGTGAGTAATCCGGAAACCCGCACGTTTCCCGCGCGCGGTCGAACCAGCGAAGTCCCGGCAGACCGATCGGCCCGGGAAAGCGCCCCATGAGAAATGGCGCATAGGCTGGACCGGTGACTGACGGGAAGCATGACACGACCGTGTGCAACCCGCCTTCCTCCCGCAACCGCGCAAGCGCGGGCAGCGCGCCACTTCGCAGCGCCGCGTCCAATGTGTCCGGGCGCGTGCCGTCAGCGAGAAGGATGACGACGGACAAGAGGCTCCAGTGAGATTCGTTAGCGGACGCAACGCGCGTCACGTGCGGCGGCAACGGAAGCTCGCCTCTGTGCGCCCGCCGCTCAACCCCATAAACTCAACGCATGCCAGAGCGCAAAAAGCCAAAAACGAAGCAAACCACCGCGCGGACCGCGGGTGGCAAGAAGGCAAGCCCACAGGTGATGGCCGAAGCCGCGATTACCGCGGGCGAAGGTCTTCGCGAGCGAACGGAAGCGGGACATCGCGCGGCCGGACGAACGCCGCCGTCGCAAAAAACAACGGCGCGAACATCGGGTGCCAAGCGAATCCTCGACGACGACATCCGAAATTTCGGTCCGCCTGTCACCGAAGACGAAAAGCTGCTACAGAATGGGAATGACCAGACCGTGGATTTCACGCGCACCGACCCGTGGCGGGTCATGCGAATTACCGGTGAATTCATCGAGGGCTTCGACAATCTCGCGCATGTGCGAAAAGGCGTGTCGATCTTCGGCTCCGCGCGGACGCACCCCGACGACCCGCAGTATCAGGCCGCGGAAGAAGTCGCTCGCCTCCTCGCTGAAGCGGGCTTCGCGATCATCACCGGCGCCGGCCCGGGCATCATGGAAGCGGCGAACAAGGGCGCGAAGGAAGGTGGCGGCGCATCGATCGGTTGCAACATCGAGCTCCCGTTCGAGCAGGGCGCCAATCCTTACGTCGATACGCTGGTGAACTTTCGTTACTTCTTCGTGCGAAAGACGATGTTCATCAAATACTCAAACGCCTTCATCATTTTCCCGGGCGGCTTCGGCACGCTCGACGAAGCGTTCGAGGCGCTCACGCTGATCCAAACCGGAAAGATCTATCAGTTTCCGGTGATCATGTTTGGCCGCCATTACTGGGCTGGACTCATTCGCTGGCTGCAGTCGCGCGTGCTCGGTGAATCGAAAATTTCGCCGGGCGATCTCGATCTCATCCTCCTCACCGACGATCCGAAAGAGGCCGCGAAGGCGGTGATCGCGGCATGGGAGTCGCAGCGCCCGGACGGCAATCGACAGTTTTGAACTGCGCCAACGTCCAACGGCGAACGGCGACGACAGTTCATTCCTCATCGGATCGTGACGGCGAAGCATCAACGGTTTGTCCATAGCTGACTATCTTCTCTCGATGGCAAAGTCGAAAAAACCAACCAAACCTGCGAAGCCGAAGACGGTGTCGAAGTCGGCCACGCGGGCCAAGGCCCCCGCGCGCGGAAGCGCTTCCGGCCCGAAGGCCGAACAAAAACGCGCCGCTGAGGAGCGCGAGCGCCAGGGCACGAAGCACGCGACGAATGAGCACAGCAAATTCCTGCGCGGTCCCCGTATCGAGCCCAAGGCGATCGACGGCAACGAAACTGCCGCGGACCTGATCGACAACGCATTCCTCGCGTACAACGGCGCTCGCCTGCGCGAAGCGTGCGGCCTCTTCACCAAGAAGATGCTCGAGCCCGACGTCACCGTAGGCATGACGCTCACCGGCGCGCTCACGCCTGCAGGCCTTGGAATGGCCGCGCTGATTCCGCTCATCGAAAGCGGCTTCGTCGATTGGATCATCTCCACCGGCGCGAATCTCTATCACGACACGCACTTCGGACTCGGCCTCACGATGCATCGGGGCAATCCGCAGGAGTCCGATGTCGTCTTGCGCGAAGAAGGCGTCGTTCGCATCTACGACATCTTCTTCGACTACGACGTGCTGCTCTCGACCGACGCGTTCTTCCGCACGGTCATTCAAGGCAAAGAATTTCAGCGCGCCATGTCCAGCGCGGAGTTCCACTATCTCTGCGGCAAGTACGTTCGCGAGCGCGAACGCGCGCTCGGCATTGGACAGAAGTCGCTGCTTTCCGCGGCGTATCAGGCGGGCGTGCCGATCTACACGTCGTCGCCGGGCGATTCGTCGATCGGCATGAACGTCGCGGCGCTCGCGCTCGAAGGCAACAAATGCACGATCGATCCGAATCTCGACGTCAACGAAACGGCGTCCATCGTGCTCACCGCGAAACGCGGCGGCGGAAAGTCAGGAGTGTTCATCTGCGGCGGCGGCAGCCCGAAAAATTTCATGCTCCAGACCGAACCGCAGATTCAGGAAGTGCTCGGTATCGACGAGAAGGGTCACGATTATTTCTTGCAGATCACCGACGCGCGTCCGGACACCGGCGGTCTCTCCGGCGCGACACCCGCCGAAGCGGTGAGTTGGGGCAAGATCGATCCCGATCGGTTGCCCGACGCGGTCGTCTGCTATCTCGACGCGACCGTCGCCCTGCCGCTGTTGACGTCGTACGCGCACGCGCGCCACAAAAAGCGTCCGCTCAAGCGCCTCTACGATCGTCGCAAGGCGATGATGGATCTGCTCAAGGACGAATTCAAGAAATCGAACGGGTAGGACTTCGGTGCGCCGGCCGCGGTCCGGACCGGCTGCGCTTTGCCTCGATCCGCCCTCTGTCGGCTCAGTTCGCGCACGGCATTGCCAATGCTTGCACCAACAGGAGGACCCAATGGATGTCTCCGCTCAAATCGCCCGCTCTGGCCTCCGCCCCCTGACCGCGCGCACGAAATTTCGACGCGAATACTCGAACCGAGACGCATAGTCCGCGCGTCCCTTGCCGCCCAGCAGGCCGTCGACGATTGCGCTGTCGCTCCAGCCTTCGTCGACACGCCGTTCGACCTCGCCGAGGGTATTCGTCAGCCATTCCGCCTTCGCTTCGAGCGCTCTCACCGGCGTTTCGACCAAACCGCGGTGCGCGTCGAACATGCGCTCCGGCGAAAGCGCCACGACCCGTCGCAGGCTATTCACGATCTCATATGGATCCTCGGCAGTGTGTAGAACGCTCACATGAACGCCGAGCCATAAATCGCCCGTAAATATCGTTCCGGTGTTTCGGTCGAAGACGGCCTGATGGTCGCTCGAGTGACCCGGCGCGTGGATTTGCTCGAGGCTGTTGGCGTCGAACTGCACAAACGGCAGCGTGATGGTGCGAGCCCCGCCCCAGACGGCGCGTCGGTAGAGCTGAAGCGCCGGCGGGTTTCGCACGATTGCTTCAGTGTCCGCGCGCATCAGGAGCGGCACTCCGCGCTCGGCGAGCAGCGGAACGTTGCCCGCGTGATCCTCGTGCCAATGCGTGATGATCGCGCCAGTCACGCCGAGCTCGCGAACCGCCTCGGCAATTTCAGCGGCCGCGCGCGGAAAGCCCGTATCGATCATCACACCGCGAATGACGTACGCGCTTACGTCGAGACCTATCGCGCGTCCCATGACGCTCGACATCCGCAATCGAGTGACATCACCGAAGTATTCGATGTGAAGCGCCACCGGAGTCCGCTACCGGTGCGTGGACGTTTGCAGGAGCTTGCGCACGGGGATAAGTTGCCGATGGAGGCTGCGCCCGGCCCCTCCGGCCGGGCGCTCAAGTTTTATTACCGCACGTGCTTTCATAGACACGAATATGCTCGAGGAGCTCAAAGCAAAACTTGGTCAGGAAGCCGGCAAGCTGCAGTACGAGCTCAACGTCACGCTTCCCGCTGAAATCCGAAAGGCCGTCGAACACGGCGACCTGAAAGAGAATAGCGAATACAAGGCCGCGCTCGAACGCCAGCGATTCGTGCAGGCGCGGCTCGGTCAACTTTTCGAGCGTTTGAGCAAGATTTCGTCGATCGATCCGGCGCAGATTCCGACCGACCGCGCCGGCTTGGGGTCGACCGTTCTGGTGGAAGACCAAAAGACGAAGAATCGTGAGCGCTACGAACTCGTTTTTGGTGACGGACTCGAGCTCGTTGAAGGCCAGGTGACCATGGCGTCGCCGATCGGGCGCTCGTTGCTCGGGAAAACTGTCGGCGAGATTGCGTTTCTCAAACTGCCCGCCGGCGTGCGACAACTGCTGGTCGTCGAGCTCAAGACGATCCACGACGTCGCATAGCGCGTCGCTGTTTGCGTCGTCTTTAGCTCGCGAGAGCCATCGGTTCTCGCGGCTCTTCCACGAACTGGCCGGTGAAGCGCACGATGCGCTCGAAGCGCTCGAACAGATCCGGGTCGAACATTTTCCCCGAATCCTTCGCCATCATCTTCAGCGCTTCGTCGTACGTGAACCCGCGGCGATAGGGACGGTCCGTTGTCAGCGCATCGAACACGTCGGCGACGCAGACGATGCGAGCGCTGACGGCGATGGTCTCGCCGGCGAGCCGGTCTGGATAGCCCTTTCCGTCCCACCACTCGTGGTGGCCGCGCACCAGCGGCAGCACGTCCCACGGGAAATCGACTTCGCGCAGCAGGTCGCTGCCCGCCGCTGCGTGCTGTTCCATCGTGAGGCGCTCGTCGGGCGTGAGCGGACCGGGCTTGTTCAAGATCTCTGAAGGCACGACAATCTTGCCGACGTCGTGCAACAACGCGCCAATGCGGAACCAAAACATCGTGATCTCGTCGTAGCCCACGTCGCGCGCGAGGGCGCAGGCGTAGTTCGCGACGCGCTCACAATGACCGCGCGTATACACGTCCTTCGATTCGATGTCGTACGCCCACTTGCTGACGATGTCGTAGAATCGCGTTTCGAGACGACCGACGCGCTTCTTGAGATCGGCGAGGTTTCGCTGCGCGCGGAGCCTGCCATACAACGCGTGCGACCGAGACAGCGCCTGCAAGGTGTCGCGATTCCGCTGCATCACCTCGTACAACTCCGCCTGCTCGCGCGACGTCTCCGCCGCGAGCAGCAAATCTTCCCGCTGCATGGCGTTGGTATAGGCCTTTTCGAGATAGCGCTCCGCGTCGTCGAGAATTCCGCGCGACCGCGCGATCACGCCCATGTACTTGTAGGTCTCGCCAAGTGCGCGTTGGTCGCTCGCGGCGGTCGCCTCGAAGAGCACGGTGTCGCACAACGCACTCGCGCGCTCGATGTCGCCGCGTGCCAGCCAGAGATCGGTCGAGTTGATGAGGGCAATGAGACGGTGGGCAACGTCGCCCGTCGCATCGGCGTGCGTGATCGCTTCGTCGTACGACGCTTGCGCCTCGTCCAAGCGATCGAGCTGTCGGTAGACGAGCCCAAGATTGTTGAGCACCTGGGCGAGATGTCGCCGCGCGCCGGCGTGTCGATAGGTCGCGAGGCTCGCGCCATAATGCTCCAGCGCCGAGTCGAGATCGCCGTGCATACTCGCAATTGTGCCGAGGTTCTGCGAGATCATCGCCTCGAGATGCTCGTCCTTCGCTTCCTTCGCTCGCGTCAGCGCTTCACCATAGAATCGCTCGGCCGCGTCAAGATCGCCGCGAAGCACGTTCGTCGTCGCCATTCCGTTGAGCGCGTGCGCCACGTCGCCCACGAGCTCGAGCGCCTCTGCAATTCCCAAAGCGGCCGAGAGGCAATCCAGCGCCGTGTCGAACTGTCCCTCGTCAATGTACGTTCGTGCGACTTTTCGAATGAGCGCGGCCGCCGAACGGCCTTCACCGTCCTCCAGCAAATACATCGCGGTTTCGTACCGGCGCCGCGCGATCTCCCGCTGGCCCGCGCGCTCGGACCGCTCGGCTTCTTCGACGAGCGAAGCGACGAGCGGCGAGAGCGATGCGGGGTCGAGCGGAATGGTCACCGGAACGAAGAATCAGACGACGCATCGATGCGCGGCGCCATCTTCTTGGCGAGAGTTGGACGCGAGATCCCAAGCAGTCGCGCCGCGGCGGCCTGGTTTCCCTCTGTGATCTTCAATGTCAACGCCACGGCCTCACGTTCGATCAGCTCCAGCAGCTTGCCCTGGCGCGGAATACGGATGTCGCCGGCGCTGTCGTCCGGCGTTCCGGGACGCACCGTGCGTTTTTGAATCATCAAATGCTCGGCGGTGACGATCGACGAATCACCGCAGAGAATGGCCGCGCGCTCGACGACGTTCTTCAACTCACGCACGTTGCCCGGCCAGCGATGCACGAGCAGCGCGGCCATGGCTTCGTCGGAAAATCGTTTCGACGTCAGGCCGCGCGTTTCCTCCGCGAGGAAATGTCGCGCAATGTCGGGAACGTCCTCGAAGCGCTCGCGCAGTGGCGGCAGCGTGATCGAAAATACGTTCAATCGATAGTAGAGGTCCTCGCGAAACTCACCGGCGGTAACGACTTGCTCGAGCGCCGGGCTGGCCGCCGCGACAATGCGACACTCAATGATGAATTCATCAAGCCCGCCGAGCCGGCGGACGCGCCGCGATTCGAGTGCGCGAAGGAGCTTTGGCTGGAGGTGGCGCGGAAGCTGGTGCACCTCATCAAGGAAGAGAGTGCCGCTTCCGGCAAGTTCGAACAATCCTTGCTTGCGGGCATGCGCGCCGGTGAACGCGCCGCGCTCGTGACCGAAGAGCTCCGACTCGAGAAGATTTTCCGGAATCGCGGCGCAGTTGATGGCGACGAACGGCTCGTCGGCGCTCGCGCCCGCGTAGGGACGCCGCGCGCAAACAACTCCTTTCCCGTGCCCGTCTCGCCGATGAGCAGAACGGTGGTTCGGCGCGTGCTCGCCACCCGCGACGCGAGCGTAATGGCTTCGCGCAATAGCAGGCTTTCGCCAAGGATGTTCTGAAAACCGAACGTTGACTCGGCTTCGCGATCAAGTGCGCCGACGGTCGACAACCGGGCCTCGCGGATTGCGGGATACGAGTAGCAGGGCCCATCGAGGGACCACGATCAGCCTCAAGTATCGTCGCGCTCCTCCACGACTAAAATTTCTTGCCACATGGCAAATTCTGTGGCAGAAAAAAAACACGGCACCCCAATGGCGGCGGTGCCGTGAGCTTGCGGGGTGGATCCCGCACCGAGCGACCGTTGGCTGTCGCTTGAGGCGGTTGAAGTCGGGTTTAGAAGTCGCCGCCGTCCGAGGCGCGGCCGGTCGCGAACAGGTAGCCCGAGAAGTGCCAGATCGCCGCGATGCCTACTGTGTGCAGCACGTCGAGGTTGATGTTGAGAAGCTCGGTGACCGACGTGATGTGCGCCGGATCCGCGTAGTAGCCGAGCTGAAGCGAGCCGAGTATCGCGGCGCCGCCCTGCATGGTCGTGAGGTTCTGCGTCATCACGAGCGGCACGGCGAAGTGAACACCATGCGGCGCGAAATCGTACGCGACAGCGGTACCGGCGCGCGCGGTCATCGAGAAGTTCGTCGGGCTGCTCACGGCGAGCGGCGGAACGACGACCGTGACACCAGCGGACGGAATCGTCAGCGTGCCGCCGAGGATGCCGATGGTCTTGGTGACGGTGATGTCGGACGCCAGCGCGTTTCTGCGGAGCAACGGCTTCACTGCTGTCGGCGCAGGAAGGATCGTGGAGAGCAGCGACTGCGACGGCGCCCTCGGCGCGGCCTGCGTCGTGGTTGATTGCGGCGCGACCGGGCTCTCCGTCGAGCACGCGGTGGCGACTAGCGTGGCTGCGATGGCAGCCGAAAGGGTGGCGAAGTACCGAAGGCGCATCGTTGCGTTCCTATTGGGATCACGTGGGGTGTGCATGCTGACGGGCCCGTCTAAAGCACATCGAGTGCCAGTATCCCAGCGGTATGGTACGCAACGACTTACGTGTTTATGAGTGTTTCCGCATAGTTGAATTAGGAAAATTACTTGACTGCAATTCTCTGCCATCTGTAAAGTTTCTTCCGACGGGCGCTCCGCCCCTTGCTGCAAATCAGTGGCGGGTACATTCCCCGTGCTTGGTATGGGGTAACGATTTATGACAGTCCGGCCGATGGATCTCCTGCAAGGCACGCTCGACGTACTCGTGCTGCGAACGGTCGCGTGGGGCGCGATGCACGGCTATGCCGTCTCTCGATCGATCCACGAACGCACCGACGGCGTCCTCGAAATCGAAGACGCTCCGCTCCACAAAGCCCTCCACCGCCTCGAGCGCGGCGGATTCGTCTCCGCCGAATGGGGACGGTCCGACAACAACCGGCGTGCACGCTAGTACACCCTCACGCCAGCTGGACGACGACAACGGAAGGCCGAAGAATCCGCGAAAAAAATTCTTCCGGCTCCCAAATTTCCGCCAGCCGCTTGTCGATCATAGTTCGCACAAACGGCGATCCCGCCGTGTTGACGGCACCGCTCCGAAACATCGTGCGCGATCTCGAGCGCCATCTTTGCTGGAATTGCGCTCGTCCTCTCGGCGGTCGGCGTCTACGGAGTGATTGCATACGCGGTCAGCCAGCATGCACGAACTTGGCGTCCGCGTCGCGCTCGGCGCATCCGGAAGCGCGATTTCCAAAATGGTAATCCGCGAAGGCCTCTGGCTCGCCGGAGTCGGAGCGGTCATCGGCGTCGTCGTGTCGCTGTTCGCCGGGCGGCTCGTGACCGCGCTGGCTACTTGCACGCCGGGCCGCGCGCGCCGATCCGCTGGTCGCGACGCGCGGTGATTAGAGAACGGTAAAAATCGACGCCACCTCGCGCTCGTAATCTGCGACTGCGGTCGACCGAGCGCTTTCGTCGATGCCGAGTTCCCGCGAGAGCGCCGACGCCACCATGGGCGCGGCGTTCATACCGTGGTCGCGCGTCTCGAAAGCGACGTGCGTGCGCCGAATGAGCAGGTCGCCAAGCGTGCGGGCCAGTTCAAACGTCGCGCAATAGCGGAGCTCTCCGATCGTATACGGAAGACCGGGCACGATCACCGCGCGCCCGCCCGGCTTCTCGATTTCAGTCCACGCCCCGCGCCACTCCGTTCCGAACTGTCGCACCAGGTGGCGTGACAGCGTTTCATCATGCGTCGCGTCGTCGACGGCGGCGATCAACGTTTCCAGATTCCTAAAATCGCCGCCGGGCAATGGCGCCGTCTTCGTCGCATCGGCGCCCTTGGCGCGACCCAGTTGGCTCAACACCGCGTCCACGACCTGGGCGGCCATGACCCGATATGTCGTCAGCTTTCCACCGGTGATCGAAACGACGCCACGCTGACTTACGGTGATCGCGTGCTCGCGCGATGCGGTACCCGGCGCATCGTTGCCCGCTGGCAATAGCGGCCGAATGCCCGCCCATGCGGCAACGACGTCGTTATCGCGCAGTCCTGCCGCCGGAAAGAACGCGTTGGCGGCGTCGAGGAGATACCGGATGTCGTCGTTGGTCGCGCGCACGTCGTCGGGCGACGATGTCGTGTAGCCGTCGGTCGTACCGACGATCGCATGCTCGTTCGCCGGAAGCACGAAGAACACTCGGCCGTCCGCGGGCGACAGCAACGTCAATGCGTCTCGATTGCCAATTCGATCGCGCGGCACCGCGATATGCGCCCCTTTGCTTCCACGAACGGAATTGCCCGCGCCTTCGTCGAGACGCTTGATGGAATCGCTCCACGGGCCAGAAGCATTGACGACGACCGACGCCCGCACGAGCGCGGTGCGATCGCTGAGCGCGTCGCGGATCGTTGCACCGGAAACCCGTCCGCTTGCGAACGTCAGGTCCGTCGCGGCGGCGTGATTCAATACGACGGCCCCGGCGTCGACTGCCCCGATCGCGTTCGCGAGCGTCAGCCGCGCGTCGTTGGTGGCTGCGTCGTAATACCGAGCGCCTCCGACCAGTCCGTCCTCCGCGAGCCTCGGCTCGGCCGCGAGAACGGCGTTTCGACTCAGTGCCCGATGTCTGCCGACGTTTCGAAAGGCCGCAAGCGCGTCATAGGCCCATAGGCCCGCGCCCAGCTTCCATCGCGGAATTCGCGCGCCTTTGTAGACCGGCCAGGTGAAGGCGAGCGCTCGCACGAGATGCGGCGCGAGCTTTAGAAGTCGTCGCCGTTCGGCGCTCGATTCGAAGACGAGATGCAGATGGCCGTGCTCGAGGTATCGAACCCCGCCATGCACCAACCTCGACGACCGGCTCGACGTCCCCGACGCAAAATCGCCTTTGTCCACGAGTGCGACAGACAGACCTCGAAGTGCTGCGTCGCGTGCGATGCCGCACCCGGTGATTCCGCCCCCGATGACCAGAACGTCGAACCGACGGCTTTCGAGGGCGGCGAAGCCTTCGGAGCGGGTCGTCATTCGGGGAGTCATCGACTGAATACTATATCGCGGCGGCCTTTCCACGGACTCGCGGTCCTGCGACCTTCCAGTATGCCATCACTCGGCACTCCTGGCCGGCGCGTTGCGATTGTCGCCGGCGTCCGAACGCCCTTCGCGCGGGCTGGTACCGCGCTGAAATCTCTCAGTGCTATCGAGCTCGGCAAGCGGTGTGTGGCCGAGCTGATCCAGCGAACCGGTCTCGACGCGAGTCTGGTCGAGGCGCTGGTTTATGGAACTGTGATTCCTTCAGTCATCGAGCCGAACATCGCTCGCGAAGTGTCGCTGATGCCGATGCTGTCACGCGGATGCGATGCGTACTCGGTGAGCCGCGCGTGCGCATCGGCGAACCAGGCAATCACCGACGCGGCCGATCAGATCGTGCTCGGCCACCGCGACGTTATGATCGCGGGCGGAGCGGAATCGTTGTCTAACGTGCCGATCCTCCATTCGCGCTCGATGTCGGACAAGCTCATGGCGCTGTCGAAAGCGAAGTCGCTGTCGAAGCGGCTGTCGATCGTGAGCTCGATTCGGCCGAAGGATCTCGTTCCGATCACTCCGGCCATTGCGGAGCCGTCGACGGGTGAGACGATGGGGCAGTCCGCCGAAAAGATGGCGAAGATCAATCACATCTCGCGCGAGGAGCAGGATCAGTTCGCGCTGCGGTCGCACCGGATGGCCGCGGTGGGAACCGAAGACGGACGGCTCACCGCTGACATGTTTCCGCTGTTCGTTCCGCCGAAATATGAGGAAACGCTCACGAGCGACAACGGGATTCGCCCGGATTCGTCGATCGAGCAGCTCGCGGCGTTGAAGCCGGTGTTCGACCGGAAGTACGGCACCGTGACCGCGGGCAACTCGTCGCCGCTGACCGACGGCGCGAGCGCGGTGCTGCTCATGAGCGAAGAGCGCGCGGCGACGCTAGGCTACACGCCGCTCGCGTTCATCCGTTCGTATGCATACTCGGCGCTCGATCCCGGGGATCAACTCTTGATGGGCCCCGTGTTAGCGGCGCCGATGGCGCTGCAGCGCGCCGGAATCGGCTTGAGCGACGTATCGGTCATCGAGATGCACGAGGCGTTCGCATCGCAGGTGTTGTCCAATCTGCGCGGTTTCGAGTCGCTCGAGTGGGCAAAGCGGGCCGGCTTCAGTCATCCGATTGGCGAAGTCGATCGTTCGATCCTCAACGTGATGGGCGGCTCGATTTCGATCGGTCATCCGTTCGGCGCGACGGGCGGACGCATTCTCACCACGCTCGCGAACGAGCTGAAACGGCGCGACGGGCAATTTGGACTGATGACTGTTTGCGCGGCGGGAGGCATGGGTCACGCCATGGTGATCGAGCGACGATGAGCACGCCGACTTCAAGTACCCAGCGCTCCGCATCGTTGTCGACCGAGCTTGCCGACGACGTCCTCGTCGTGACGATCGATCAGCCTGGATCGGCGGTGAACACGCTCAGCCCCGCGCTCGCTGGCGAGTTCGAGAGCGTCTTCATACGCGTCGATGAGGATCCTCTTATCAACGGCGTCGTGCTGATCTCCGGCAAGCCCGACGGCTTCATCGCCGGCGCGGACATCGATCAATTTCCGCAGCTAAAGTCCGCCGACAAGGCCGAGCGAATCAGCAAGATGGGGCAGGATCTGCTGAATCGGTTGCAGAAGTTGCGTGCACCCGTTGTCGTCGCGATTCATGGCGCGTGTTTGGGCGGAGGGCTGGAGCTCTCGCTCGCCTGTCGATATCGCGTGGCGACCGACCATCCGAAAACGACATTTGCGTTGCCCGAAGTGCAGCTCGGACTCATTCCCGGCATGGGCGGAACGCAGCGTCTGCCGCGGCAAGTCGGATTGCAGGCGGCGCTCGACATGATTCTGACCGGCCGAAACGTGCGCGGAAAGAAGGCGCTGCAGATCGGTCTCGTGAACGAATTGGTGCATCCTTCGATTCTGTGCGAGATCGCGATCGACCGTGCACGCTCGCTGACGAGTCGCGACAAGCAGCAGGCGTCGCACCTCGTCAGAACGTCGGTCCCTCGCGGCCCCGTAAGCGCGCTCCTCGAAAGCAATTCGCTCGGACGAGGCGTCGTGTTCAAAAAGGCGCGCGAGAGCGTTCTCGAAAAAACGCACGGACATTTCCCGGCGCCGCTCGCCGCGCTCGAAGCGGTTCAGGCGGGCTACGCGCACGGAATGACGCAGGGCCTCGCGACCGAAGCGCGCCTGTTCGGCGAGATGGCGATGACCGACGTCTCACGACAGCTGGTCTTCCTGTTCTTCGCGAGCAACTCGCTGAAGAAGGACCCCGGCGTGCCGGCGCCGGCCCCCGAAGCGCAGAAAGTGCTCACGCTCGGCGTGCTCGGCGCGGGTTTCATGGGCGCGGGCATCGCATCGATCGCGATTCAGCAGGGCACCAGCACGCGTCTCAAGGATACCGACACGGCGAGACTCGCGAAAGGATTCTCATCGATTAGAAATGTCTTACAGGAGCGCGTCGTTCGAAAGCAGATTACGAAACGACAGCTCGACGACGTCATGACGCTTGTCGGCGGCACGACGAACTACAGCGGCTTCGCATCGGCGGATCTCGTCATCGAAGCCGTGTTCGAAGATCTCGGCCTGAAGCACCAGGTGCTCGCGGAAGTTGAGCCACGGATGGACACCGCCGCCGTGTACGCGTCGAACACCAGCACGATTCCGATCGGTCGGATCGCCGAGGTCGCAAAGCATCCCGAGCGAGTACTCGGCATGCATTTCTTCTCGCCAGTTCACAAAATGCCGTTGCTGGAAGTGATCGTGACGCCGAAGACCGCCCCCGAGGCAACGGTGACGGCGGTCGCATATGGAAAGCGGCTCGGCAAAACGGTCATCGTCGTGAACGATGGCCCCGGCTTCTATACGACGCGCACGCTGTCGGCGTACATGAATGAAGCCGGCAGAATGCTCGAAGAGGGCGCGTCGATCGAGGTGATCGACAAAGCGCTCGTTGAATTTGGTTTCCCTGTTGGTCCGATCACGCTACTCGATGAGGTCGGAATCGACGTGGGCGGCAAAGTCCAACAGGTGTTGTCGGAAGCGTTTGGCGCGCGGATGGCGGCGTCCGATGCGATGCGTCTCGTGGTGCTCGCCGGCCGGACCGGACGAAAGGGTGGAAAGGGCTTCTATCTATACGATGAGGACGGCTCGAAGGGCAACGTCGATCAGACGATTTACGAAATGATCGGCGGCCAGCGCCGGGAGTTTCCGCCGGACGAAATCGTGCAGCGATGCGTGCTTGCGTTGGTCAACGAAGCCGCGCGTTGCCTGGAGGAGGGAATACTTCGCTCAGCCCGGGACGGCGATCTTGGGGCTGTGTTCGGGATCGGATTTCCGCCGTTCCTTGGCGGCCCGTTCCGGTACATCGACAGCGTCGGAGTGGCGCGGGTCGTAGAGCAGTTGGAGGAATTGAACGTTCGTTTTCCGCCGAGGTTCGCTCCGGCGGACATTTTGGTCGAAATGGCGGGACAGCGGCGAACGTTCTATTAAGCCGGTGTACCACTGGTGGCGGCCCGCTAAGCAGTCGACCGGTAGCCGGTATTCGTAGCCAGAAGCCCGTTGTGACTCTGCCACCCATGCCTAGGTCTGTGCTTCATGGAAGGTAGTTCGGATGCAGTGATCGTTGCCCGCGTTCTTCGCGGGGATGTGGAGGGTTTTCGTATTCTGGTCGAGCGGTATCACGACCGGTATGCGCGTTACGCTTTTCACATGTTGGGCAATCGAGAGGATGCGGAAGAGGCGTTGCAGGATGCCTTTACGCGCGCCTATCGGTCGCTCGGGCGGTGTGAGGACCCGGAGCGCTTCGGCGCGTGGTTGTTCCGGATTCTCGTAAATCGCTGTCGCACGCTGGGAGCGCGGCGCGGTCGGCGCGCGCAAACGTTCGTCGTTGACGAGACCGCAATTCTCGAGGCGGCGGAAGAGCACCCGGCCGACCGAAATGCGTGGCGCGAAGAGATCGATCGGGCGCTACAGCAGCTTCGGACAGAACAACGGGAAGCATTCTTGTTGAAGTACGTCGACGACATGGGCTACGACGAAATGTCGCAACTCACGGGGGTTGGGGTGTCCGCGCTCAAGATGCGCGTCATGCGCGCCTGTGAGAGACTCCGTGAGTTGCTGAGTGAGGTGCAAAGTGCATGACCAGCGCGATCCAATCGAAAGCATTGCCCGCGAGTTGAGGCGCCCCGTTCAGGTGAGCGTGTCGCTCGACGATCGCATCATGGGTGAGGTGCGTCAGCTTCCACACTACGGCCGCCTCAAGCTGTGGTTGCGCCTCACTACGCCCAGAACCATTACCATTACGCCGCTCCGCGTTGGACTCGCCGCCGCCGCGCTCGCGATGTTTGCTATCCTGGGCGCCGCGCATGTCGGCAACGATATCTGGCGCGTCGCAACGCCAATCGCGACGGCCATGTTCCCGAGCATCAAGAAGCCGGCGCCGAATCAGCGGGTGCAGTTCGTGCTCGTCGCGCCCGACGCCAAAAAGGTCTCCGTCGTCGGGGACTTCAACGGCTGGGACGTCGCTCACGCCGGATACCAGGCACAGCATCGCGGCGGAGGCGTGTGGTCCGTTACCGCGCCGGTTCCTGTGGGTCATCACCGCTATTCGTTCGTCGTCGACGACAGCGTCTGGGTCGCGGACCCGACCGCGCCCCGCGTCATCGACAATGACTACGGGATGCCAAACTCCGCGATCGTAGTGTCCGAACAGCAAAAATGAGTGTTGTTCGGCGCGCGCTGATTGGTCCACTCGTTCTGATCCTCTTTTCCCAAGCCGCGGCGGCCCAAGACCCGCGGCTTGCGGCGCGCCTAGATAAGCCAACCCTGGGTTCCGTCCGCGCCATCGTGGACTCGGCGCGCGTCGCCGGGTTGCCCACGGCACCGCTCGTCGACAAGGCGCTTGAAGGCTCGGCCAAGGGGTCCGACGGGGGCAACATCACGTCCGCCGTCCATCAGCTCTATCTGCGCATGGGCTCAGCCAAGCGGGCCATTGGTCCGACCGCCACCGCCGATGAGATCAAGTCGGCGTCGGACGCCCTCGACGCGGGAGTCTCTGCTCGCGACCTCGCCCGCCTTCGCTCCGCGTCCGGCAAGCGCCCGCTGACGATGCCGCTCGCGGTCCTGTCCGATCTGATCGGTCGCAAGGTGCCTGTCGCGACTGCCACCGACCTCGTCATCCAACTGGCGAAGTCTGGGCTCAACGATCCGGAATTCGCACTTTTCCAGAGAAACGTCCGCGCCGACATCGATCGCGGAGCCGATCCGACGGTCGCCGCAACAACGCGCGCCCGCGGACTGGTCCTCAGGACCGGTTCGGAAACCAAGCCCGCAGAGTAGCGTCCTCACGGACAGATCGGGTACAATTCCCCGTCTATCGTACTCGGGGAATTCATGCGTCGTATCGCACCAGCCATCGTTTCGCTCCTCCTCGCCGGTTCTCTCCCGGCGCAGGTCGTCGACACGCACTCGATTCCGGCAAATAGCCGGTACACGCTTGAATCCTTCGTCGGAAAGCGTCCGCTGACGCGCGCCGAGCGGACGAACTTCACGGAGACGTCGCACTACGACGACGTCGTCACATTCATCGATTCCCTCAAGAAGCTCGGCGCCAAGATCAATACCGGTTCGATCGGCACCACGAGCGAAGGCCGCGCGCTGCCGTACGTCATCGCATCGCGCCCGCTCGTGAAAACGCCGGCCGAAGCCCGCGCGTTGCATCGGCCGATCGCGTACATCCAGGCGAACATCCACGCCGGCGAAGTCGAAGGAAAAGAAGCGATGCAGTCGTTGCTTCGAGATCTCTTATTCGATAAAAAGAAGAACGTGCTCGATTCCATCGTGCTGATCGTGCAGCCGATCTACAATGCCGACGGCAACGAACAGTGGGGACCGCAGGAGCGAAATCGTGGCTCGCAGAACGGGCCGGAACAGGTCGGCACGCGCCAGAACGCGCAGGGATGGAATCTCAATCGCGACTACATCGGCGCCGACGCGCCCGAGACGAAAGGCTCGCTCGCCATGCTCAACGCGTGGAATCCGGACCTCTTCATGGATCTCCATACGACGGACGGAAGCCTGCATGGCTATGCGCTGACATACGCGCCGCCGCTGACGCCGACGTCCGTCAACGTCATTCCGTACGTTGCCGGCAAAATGCTGCCGGAAATCCGCAACCGGATGCGCGATCGCGACGGTTTCGAAATTCAGGACTACGGCGACTTCAGCCGCACGAACGTTCCGCGCGGCGCGCGCGGGCCAGGTCGCGGTACGCCGGGTGCGGCGCCCGCTGGCGGTCGTGGTGATTCGACTGGTCGCGGTCGTGCCGGTCGTGCCGGTGGCGGCGGCCGAGGGCCGGGCCTCGAGCAAATGATCGCCGACTCCATTCCGACGAGCGGTTGGGCGTTCTCGACGTACGAACCGTTCGCGCGCTACGGCACCAACTATTACGGCCTGCGAAATCGCATCGCCATCCTGAGCGAGGCATTCTCGCACGACCCATTCGCGCGCCGCGTTGCATCGACGTACGATTTCGTCAGCGAAATCCTGTCATATACGGCCGAGCACAAGACGGAGATCTTGGCGCTGGGCAAGCAGGGAGACGCAAAAGTCATCGCGTGGGCGAAAGCACCCGGCACATCGCCGCCGCTGTCGCTCAAGTCACGCATGGATACGACGCGCATGGAAGACGTTCGCGTCGAAGTACTCGTGCCGCTGACCGATACCACGAAGCGCGAGCCCGGCATGGGCAATCGTCAGAGAACTGGTATCATCAAAATGGTCCACATGCCGGTGATGGACAGCTTCACGCCGACGCTCACGAGCACGCTGCCGTTCGGCTACGCCTTCGACGAAAGAACCGCGGCGGCGCTGTTGCCAATTCTCAAAACGCACGGCCTCACCGTCGAGAAGCTCGATGCGGCGGCGACGGTCACCGCGCAAGCGTTCGGCGTGGACAGCGTGATCGATCGCGGGCGCTCGGAAACGCCGCGTATGATGAAGGACGTCACAGGCGCGTGGCATGAGGCCGCACGAACATCGTTGCCTGCGGGTTCGTACATCGTTCGCGCGGCGCAGCCGTACGGACTCGAAGCGTTTTACCTGCTCGAGCCGGAAAGCGAAGACGGGTTGGCGCAGTGGAGCTTCTTCGACAACATCATGACGGCGCACGCAGACTTTCCGATCGTGCGCATCACGAAGCCGGCGGTCATCCGCTCGCGCGTAGTTCGCAACTGATGTTTCGCTCCTCACTGCTGTATCTCTCGAATCAGCCCCGAGTCTTTCGGTTCGTTCGAAACAATCGCCTGGCGAAGAAGTTTGCCCGCAGATTCGTCGCGGGTGAAACGCTGGATGAAGCGCTTCAAGCGGTGAAGGCCCTGAACGCAAAGGGCATCACCGCTTCGCTCGACCTGCTCGGCGAAAGCGTAACGAACGAAAGCGAAGCGCGCGACGGCGGCGCGGAGTATCTCAAGATCCTCGATCGCATTCGCGAACAGCATCTCGACGCAAACGTGTCGGTGAAGCTCACCGCGATGGGACTCGATCTGTCGGAAGAGCTGTGCATCTCCGTCGTGCGCGAGATGCTCGCGCGCGCGCAGGCGTACAACACATTCGTTCGCCTCGACATGGAATCGAGCGCGTACACCGAGCGCACGATGCAACTGTTCGAAGACCGCCTCTATCCAACGTACAAGGACGCTGTCGGCATCGTCCTTCAGAGTTACTTGTATCGAACGTCGTCCGACGTCGAGCGCGCGATCAACCTCAAGTGTCGCGTGCGCCTCTGCAAAGGCGCGTACAAGGAGCCGGCGTCGGTCGCATTCGCCGACAAGAAGGACGTCGACGCGAACTACGTGAAGTGCATGCACGAGCTGCTCGACCGCGGTAACTATCCGGGCCTCGCGACGCACGATCCGGCGATCATCGACGAGGCGAAACGCTACGTCGCCGAAAAGAAGATCGACCGAGCCCGATTCGAATTTCAGATGTTGTACGGGGTTCGCCGCGATCTCCAGGACCAGCTCATCGCCGAGGGCTATCGATTGCGAGTGTATGTGCCGTTCGGCACGCAGTGGTATCCGTACCTCATGCGACGACTCGCGGAACGCCCCGCGAACGTCGTCTTCATCACGGGCAACGTCGTGAAAGAGATGATGAGCCGAAGGAAAGCCTAGTGTCGCCGTCCCACGCCCAGTTCAAGCCGCCCGACTTCGGGAAGGGCGACGAGTCGACGATCGGCGGCTATGCTGCCGTCCATGACCGACCTGCGGCGTTCGAAGGCAGCGACGGTTTTTCCTACAGCGTCGAGCTGGTCGCCGAAGAAACCGGCAGCCGCGACGACCGCTGGTCCGCGTTCTTCCTCTTCGTGAAGTGGGCCCGGCTCGGGGCGCAAACGCCCGAAGGTCACTTGGAAAGCGACTACGTCGCGCGCGGTGCGACGGAATCCGACGCGTTGCGCGCCATCGGCGCCACGCCGCTCAACGACGTGAAAGAGCTGCTCGACGATCTCGTCGCGGAAACGGCCGGCCCACCGGAACGAAAGTGGTGGGACGCAATGCGTGACGAAGGCGACGACGGTGGCGTCTCGTGACCGAGTCGACGTCCCAGGAAACCGTGGTGCACGGCGTCGTGCTCGGCGGCACGGGCGGTGTGTGGCAGGTGCGAACCGATCGAGGCGACACCGTCGACGCGTCAATTCGCGGCCGTTTAAAGAAATCAAATAGCGGGAAACGCGCGGACGGCTCCCTCCGCCGCGATACGGTGTCCGCGGCGGCAACGACGCTCAAGCTCGCCGTTGGCGACGACGTCCATCTCGAACAGGACGACGCGGGCGGCGCATGGGCGATCTGCGAGATCCTGCCGCGCCACTCCAAGCTGGCGCGCCGCGCACCGGGGGGAGGGCAAGGCGAACGCATCGTCGCCGCGAACGTCGATCAGGTCATCGTCATGTTTGCCGCCGCCAAGCCCGATCCGCACCCTCGCATGCTCGACCGCTTTCTCGTGATCGCGGAGGGAAATGAGCTGCCGGTCCACATCATCATCAACAAGATCGATCTCGTCGGCGAAGATGTCGCCCGCGCGCGCTTCGGCGGGTACGAACGGATCGGGTATCCCGTGCATTACACGTGCGTAAAGACCGGCGTTGGCCTCGAAGCGCTGCGATCGGTGCTCACCGGAAAGCGGTCCGTCGTCACCGGGCCATCCGGCGTGGGAAAATCGTCGCTGCTGAATGCTCTGTTTCCCGGCGCCAATCTTCGCGTCGGAGCGATCAGCGAGTCCGTCAACAAGGGCCGGCATACGACGGTCGGCGCGCTCATGCTTCCGCTTCCCGGCGACGACGGCGGATACGTCATAGATACCCCCGGCTTGCGCGAGGTCGGGCTGTGGGCCGTATCTGTCGAACAGCTCGATCGATGTTTTCCTGAAATCGCCGCATTGGAAACGACGTGCCGCTTCGGCGATTGCCGACACATCAGCGAGCCCGATTGTGCCGTTCGCGAAGCGGTGCGAAGCGGCGCGATGACCAGCGCGCGGTACGACAGTTATCTAAAGCTGCTCGAAGAGCTGAACGTCTAATTCGCTCCGACAACCTGCGCGGACCCCTGACGGACGCGCGGTGTACGACAACGCCCGCCCACAGAAGGCCAATCGTGCGACGTGTCCTCCTCGCGTCTGCCGCGCTGTGTTGCGCTGCAGCCAATGCGCGCGCGCAATGCTCGCCCGCCGTGCAGAAGCTCATCGCCAATCAGCGCGATGATGACGCGCGCGTGGCGGTGCAGGCGCTCGTGAAAGCCGGTCCGGCGGACGACGCGGCGCTTCACTGCATGGGACGGATCTTCGTCGCGATGGACAAACCCGGCGACGCGATCGACTGGTTCGAAAAGGCCGTCGCCGCAAACGAACAATCGTCGCTTCACCATCTGTGGCTCGCCAACGCACTCGGCATGCAGGCGCCGCACACGAGCAAACTCAAATTGCCGTTCCTTGCTCGGCGCATCAAATCCGAGTTCGATCGTGCGTCGCAGCTCGACCCCTCGTCGATCGAAGCGCGGCACGGCCTCATTCAGTTCTATTCCCAGGCGCCGAGTGCAATGGGTGGAAGCATGGAGAAGGCGCACGAGCAGGCGCGGGAGATCGGCAAGCTCAGCGCGATGCGCGGACACATGGAAGAAGCCGAGCTGTTCGACCGAGAGAAGGATCTCGCGGGTGCGGAGCGAGAGTATTCCGCGGCGATCGCCGCGTCGCCGGATAGCACGGCCCCCTATTCGAGTCTTGGCAACTTTTATCGCCGCCAGAAGCGCTTTGCCGACGCCGTCGGCGTCTACGATCGCGTGCTTGCGCTCAAGCCCGATGCGTTGGGCGCGCGGCTCAACATCGCCGCGGCGCTCTTGTCATCGGGCCAGGGTCTCGATCGTGCGGAGCGCGAGATAAAGCTCTGGCTGGCCAATCCGCCGAAAGACGCTGCGCGTCCGAACCTCTCGTATGCGCGTTACACCCTTGGCGCCATCTACGAGAAGCAGGCGAAGAAGGACTCTGCGCGCGTGGAATATCAGGCGGCGCTCGCGATCAATCCCCGGAACGAGGAGGCGAAGAGGTCGTTGGCCGCGTTGAAATAGCACGCGACGGAGAGGTGCGCCGAAATCCCTACCAACGTCCGCCGAAATACCGTTAGCGGGCCACCGTTGAGGACGCTGAGAACGCCGGCCGCTACCACGCCCCGCGTTCGCCGGCCATGGCGATCACTTTGCTCAACCGATCCGCGGCATGGCGCCAATTCACTTGGACCGCGAGCTCCGCGTCGTCCGCGCGACCCTCGTCGATTGCCGACGTGATGATATCGTGCTCATACACCGACGTCCGGATATCGCTGGTCAGCATGCTGATATACATGCGGATATATCGCTCGGCCTGCGGCTTCACTGCGTCGTGCAACGCGAGCAACCGCGGCCCCGCGCTCGCCACGACGATCCGCCGATGAAAGCGCTCGTCGACGTCATACAAAGCGCCATGGTCGATCGGAGTCGCTCGGCCGGCGGTGTGAAAGTCGACGTTGAGCTGTTTGAGATCGCGAATCAGCGGCTTTCGCTCCGTCGCCCCCATCAGCGCGGCGCCGCGAGCGCCCATTCCCTCGAGCGCGCCCACGATGTTCAGCAATTCGTACACGTCGTCGCGCGTAAGTGGCGCTACGGTGAGGCGTGACTGCTGTGCGCCGGGCGAGCCGATGACATAGCCCTCCTGCTGCAAACGCTGAAGTGCCTCCCGAACCGGCGTACGACTCACGCCAAGCCGGTTAGCGATCTCAGTTTCGACAATCCTGCTGCCCGGTGCAACTAGTCCCTGCACGATGAGATCGCGCAGACGCGCATAGACCTGTTCAGGACGCGAGCCGTGCGGCGCATCCGCCGCGCTCCCAATTGGGACCTCGGCGATTGCGGTGCTACGATTTGCGGGGACCGGCTGGTCAGACTTTCGGCGGGGGGGCATCTCAAAGGAGAATATACTGGCAAATTGAGCCCAATGCGGCAAACCGGTGCCGTCGAAAGAGTTCCAGGCTGGGTTGCTCGTGCCCGAACCGGCGTTCACATTGGATTGACGATGAAAGCGCTCCGGAACACTCACCAATGAGTCGGGCCCTCGACGAATTCTACGCGGCCGTGGCCGAAGAATTCGGCGTCGACCTCGGGGACGCCGGCGCCACGCTCGAGACGCCGGGACAGGTCGTCGGCTTTGTCGTCGATAACACCGCGCCCACAGACGGATTGGACGATGGCAACTACCGCGAGCACGTTGCCGGCGTCGTCGGCGAAATCATGGTTCGGACGCTCGGCATAACTCGCTACAGCGAAAGCTCTCGCTTCGCCGACCTCCAGGCGCGATGACGGCGCTCCCAGGCGCAATGACAGCGCGTCGGATTCTCCTCGCGGACGCCGACGCGTTCTTCGTCGGTGTAGCCCGGATGGTCGACCCCGAAGGAGCCGGAAGGGCCGCCTGTCTCATCGTCGGCGGAACGCGTGAAAGCCGCGGCGTCGTATGCTCGGCGTCTTACGAAGCGCGCAAGTTCGGCGTCCGGTCGGCAATGCCGATTGCGCGCGCGCTGCGACTGTGCCCGCAGGCGATGTGCGTTCCCGTGCCGGGGAAGGCGTGTGGCGAAAAGAGCCGAGAGATCCGGACAGTGCTCGAGCAATATTCGCCGGTTGTCGAAGGTGCAAGCATCGATGAATGGTACCTCGACCTCGGCGGAACCGAGAGGATCTATCACAACGAACCGCTGGCGACAACTGCCGCGCGAATTCGCGAGGCAGTGCGCGCTACAGCGTCGCTGAGCGTGTCGTTCGGCGGCGGAACGTCGAAGCTCATCGCGAAGCTTGCGGTCGAACGAGCCAAGCCCAAACCGGGCAACTCTGCGACCGGGGTTTTCGTCGTCGTCGCCGGGGGTGAAGCGGATTTTCTGAGCACGGTGGAACTCGCGGAGATCCCGTTTGTGGGACCGAGGTTCCAGGCGCGCCTCGGCAAGCTTGGTCTTCGCACCGTGCCCGACGTGTTGCGGCACGACCTCGCAACGCTTAAGAGTTGGCTCGGTGACCGCGAGGCGGAGTGGTTACATGGGCGTGTTCGCGGAATCGACCACTCACACGTCGAGCCGCACGGCGATCAGAAGAGCATCAGTCGCGACGACACATTTTCCGCCGACATCGACGATGACGATTCTCTAAAACGCGAGCTCCTCGCGCTCGTCACGCGCGGGGCGTCGGATTTGCGGGCGGACGGCCTCGCCGCGAGGACCGTGACGGTTCGCATTCGTGACCGCGACTTCACGACGCGGCAGGCGAGTCGAACCCTCGACCTTCCCGTGATGACGGACCGGGTGATTCTTGAGGTGGCGCACGCCCTTCTTGCCAAGCTCCGGCGGGCTCGCCGAGTTCCCGCGCGTTTGCTCGGAGTGAGTCTTTCCTCGTTCAATGTTGATCGGAGTGCCGACCAACTCACGCTCTTCGAGCGAAGAGACGGCAAGCCGGTGGAAACAGACCGGGATCGGACGCTTGCCCGGACGGTCGACCAAGTCCGGGCCAAATTCGGAAAGTCAGGCATCCTGCCCGCTCGGCTTATCGACTGAGGCAAGTCGCAGATTCCCGTCGCACTAGGCGGGCGGCGTCCAGACCTTCTGGCGAATCGCCGGAAACTTCTCGCCGTTCAGCGTGAGGCTCGTGTGCGTCTCGATGTCGGGCGCCAGCGACGCCGCTACCGAGCAATATCGCTCGAACGACAGTTGGATGGCGCGCTCGGCGTGCTCGCGTTCGATGCCGATGCCATCGATGATGAATTCGATATCGAGCTTTTCCACGCGACGCGGAAAGTCCGCGCGGCGCACGCCGGAAATTGCGATCGCCATCCGCTCCACCGGCGTCTTTCGCTTCGCGATGATGTCGAGCACGTCGATGCCGGAGCACGTCGCGATCGCGTTCAACAATGTCTCCACCGGCCCAGGCGCGACCTTCGCGGCGACATCGATGATGTGCGCGCGGTCGGCCGGACCGGCGTCGAAAGACTTGTCGCCGCGCCAGACGACCCCGGAGTGCGTGACAACAGGTGTTGGCGGAGTCGCCGGCGCTGCGGGTGTTGGTGAAGTCATATATACGAATCCTATTTTTCGATTGGCGCGCGAACGGCGTTGCCCCACTCCGTCCAGCTCCCATCGTAGTTGCGAACCGTTGGATACCCCAACAGGTACTTCAGGACGAACCACGTGTGGCTCGATCGCTCGCCAATGCGGCAGTACGCGATCACGTCGTCGCCCGACGACAATCCCTGTTCCGTTTCGTAAATCGCGCGCAGCTCTCCCGCCGGCTTGAACGTGCCGTCCGGGTTTGCCGCGCGCGCCCACGGAACGCTCTTGGCGCCGGGAATGTGCCCGCCGCGCATCGCGCCTTCCTGCGGGTATTCCGGCATATGCAGCTTCTTTCCGGAATACTCATCCGGCGAACGGACGTCGACAAGTCGGCCTTTTGCCTCGACATGCCGGCCAACGTCCGACATGAACGCGCGAATGGGCTCGTCTTTCCGTTCCGTCGCCACGTACTTCGACGGCGCGACGTTCGGGATGTCGGTCGTCATATCGCGGCCCTCTTGCTCCCATTTCGAGCGACCGCCGTCGAGAATGCGGGCATTCGTGAAGCCGAAGAGCTGGAAGACCCAAAAGGCGTAGGCCGCCCACCAATTGTTCTTGTCGCCGTAAAAGACGACGGTCGTCGACTCGTCGATGCCTTTCGCGCGCAAGAGCTCTTGAAACTGATCGCTCGAGATGTAATCGCGCATCAGTGAGTCGTTCAGGTCGGAATGCCAGTCGATCTTCAACGCGCCGGGAATGTGCCCCGTGTCGTACAACAGAACGTCCTCGTCGCTCTCGATGATCCGCACGCCAAAGTCGTCGAGGTGACCGGCGAGCCACGCCGTGGTGACGAGCGCTTCGGGATGCGCATATCCCTTCGCGGCAATATCGGCATCGACCTGCGTATTCGTAGCCATTCGTCCGCCTCCGTTAACCAATGCGCGTGCCGTTCGCGACCGGCTGATCCGGCGCGAGCAAGACGACCTCCGTAACAGTCGGCATGCCTCCGAGCACGAGCGTCTCGCTCGTAAAGCCCGCGATGCGTCGCGTTCCAATATTCACGACGCCGATCACCTGCCGGCCAACCAATTGCTCCGGAGTGTAGTGCATCGTGAGTTGCGCGCTCGAGCGCTTCTGTCCGAGCTCCGGACCGAAGTCGATCAAGAGCTTGATGGATGGTTTGCGCGCTTCAGGGAACGGCTCGGCGTTGAGCACGGTTCCGACGCGCATGTCGATGGCGAAAAACTCTTCTGGTGTCGGCATATCAAAAGATACTGGGGCCTGTCAGCGCTCGTTTCAGTGCTCTACAAGAAACGCAACGACTCGCTCCGCGACCTTTTCCCACCCGGGCTCGACGACGATCATGTGGCCGTGCCCCGGGAAGGTTTCCAGCGGCGCTCCGTAGCGTTCCGCAATTCGCCTCACTATGCCGGATGGAATAAAGCGATCGAATTCGGCGGCAACCACCAGCACGGGGCACCGCACGCGCGTTGCGTCAACCGCCACGCCCGTAATCGACATGTCGCGGCCAGCACGTCCGCTGTCCGGGCTCAGGCGGTCCAGAAATTCGTCCTGTACTGCCTCGGGAACGCAGTTGGCGACGATTTCGCGAAGGTCTTCGCGCGCCGGATTCACAAGCCTGGATCGCAGAATCGACGGCAGGTATTTGAGCTGTTTCATCGCCAGCCGCGGCGACAAGACCGTGATCCCGCGCGGCGGTGCCGGCGTGATCAACGCAACTGCCCGCGCGTCGCCCCGTTCGGCCAGTTTTTGCGCGATCAGTCCCCCCATCGAATGGCCAACCACAAACGGCTTGCCGAGTGACCGCGCAACCTCCGACGCATCGTCGGCGAAGTCGTCGATCGACGTACGGCCGAGGTCGACGCCGGTGCGGCTGCCCGCACGTCCACGCAGATTGATGGCGAACGCCGGAAAGCCCCGCGCCGCGAAGTAGGACAGCCATTCATTGAATACGGTGGCGTCGGCGAAATAGCCATGAACGAACAACACGGGCGCGCGCGTTGCCCCGATTGGCGCGCAACGGAGCACTGAGAGCTCACCGATGCGAATCGTCTCAAGGGCGGCGGTCGGCGGCATGCCAATGTGTAGCATACCAGAGCGGCGTGCGCTATTCATCATGTCCCATGTCTCCGACACCGCTCGCACCGCAGATGGATCCGTACTCGCGCCACGTGCTGGTGTGTGTGGGCGGATTCTGTTCACCGGACCGGAAGGGCGGGCAATTGTATCGTCTGCTTCCGTCGCTTCTGCAGCGCGAAGGGCTTCTGTTCGGGCCTGGCCGCGTGAAGCGTGGCGAAACGCCGTGCCTGGGTGTTTGCGCGGGTGGGCCAATCGTCGTGGTGTATCCGGAGGGCGTCTGGTACGGTGGCGTCACTCCGGCGTTGCTCGAGCGGATCGTGGTCGAACACTTGCGAGATGGGAGGGTGGTCGAAGAGGCGGTGTTCTTTCGCCTCGTCGACGGTCAAGAGATTTGACTTGTTGCCGAGGGTCGAGTGTGATCCAGTTCTTGGACATGTCCGACGAGACGTTGATGATCGAAGGATCGTGCGGATGCTTCACGAGAAGGATTCGCGCTAAGGTTCATTTAGTTGCCGGGTCCCAAACGCCCGGCTAACTTGCCCGTCTGAGCGGCCGTCGTGGCCGCCGAAGGTGCACTTCCAAGTGTCGTTCCCGAAGCCCGCGTGCCGCGTTAAATGGACAATCTCCCGAACTCCCGCAGGATGCTCATGGACCGGGCGCGGCAATTTTTGATGGATCAGATCGACATCGATCCAAGACTTTTGGCGGACGACTCTCCTCCCAGACTGACCCTTAACGCTCTCGAGAAGATCAGCATGTCACGGTCACGCGAACGCATTCTAGCAAACTTGGACGAGATGTACCGCGAGGCGTTCGAGCGGGCAAAAACCTCCGCCGACAGTTCTCAGATGGCGACGCTGGATTTTGCCTATCGCCGCGAGCAGCTCTATTTCGAGATTCTTCTTGACGTTCGGGACGCGGTGGAAAAGCGCGGCTAAACGTCGTCGCGGGCCGGCGTCCTACTCCGGCGCCTCCGCCCGCTTTTGCGGCCAGATCAGCGAAGCGACTACCGCCACCGCCAATACGCCGACGATGATCGCGAGCGACAGTGTAATGTCGATCTCAAACCAATGTGCGCCGAGCATTTTGACGCCGACGAACGACAGGATTACCGCGAGCGCGTACTTCAGCAGATAGAAGCGTTCCACGACTGCCGCGAGCAGGAAATATAACGAGCGGAGGCCGAGGATCGCGAAAATGTTCGACGTGAAGACGAGGAACGGATCCGTCGTTACGCCGAACGTTGCCGGAATGGAATCGATCGCGAATATGAGATCCGTGACTTCCACGAGCACGAGCACGAGCAGCAGCGGGGTCGCGACGCGCCGGCCGTTCTCAACTATGAAGAAGTGCTTTCCGTGAAAGTCCTTCGACAGCGGCAGGAGCCGCCGCATCGCTTTCACGATCGGATTCTCATCGCCGTTGAATTCGTCGTCGCCCTTGATGGCCATGCGCACGCCGGTGAATACGAGCAGCGCGCCGAAGATGTACAGAATCCAGTGGAACGAAGCGATGAGCGCCGCACCGATGCCGATGAACAAGCCGCGCATCACAAGTGCGCCGAGAATTCCGTAGAACAGCACGCGGTGCTGGCAGATTTTCGGAACCCGGAAGTACTCGAAGATCAGCACCATCACGAAGATGTTGTCGACACTGAGCGACTCTTCGATGACGTATCCGGTCAGGAACGTCAGACTGGTTTGATGGCCGTAGAACCAGTACAAGCCGCCGGCGAAGACGAGAGCGAGCGCGACCCAAACCGCGGTCCAAATCGTGGCTTCTTTCGGACGCACGACATGCGGCGTGCGATGAAACACGCCGAGGTCGAGCGACAACATCGCTAGGACGAATCCGATGAATCCGACCCAAAACCAGATGTTCGTTTGGAGCATGGCACCGGAAAGCTACCGCGAGTGACGCGTTCGCGGGCGGCGGTGCGACTCGATCAGGACAAAATTCGGATGCCGGTCGCGGTCGGCCTGAAGTGGCGATACGCGGGCGGATTCGGCGAGCGCGACGACCATGCCCGACAGTGGTTCGCCGCGGCGTGACTGTTACTGATGAACAGGATGCGTCGCGGGCCCGTGCCATAGTGCGCGAGGCTCGGAGCGGTTGTGTTCAGGCAGCCGGCGAAGGCGACGGGCGCGAGCAGAAAGGCCATTAGAGCTTTCATACTACGCATGAGTGTCCCCCGGCGGGGAATTGGGACGGCAAGAAGAATCGGCGCGGTCAACGGCAGGCTCGCGACGCGATTTCCACCGGCGTCGTGCTTTCCCACTGGCTGTTCGCGGCGTACACGAAGTCGTGGCCGGCAATGGTCCCAATGGTCGGTTCGTCGGCGATGGAAATGTTCTGGTCGAGAACCGACGCGCTCGCGATGGGTGTTCCCGATGCATCGAGGTTGAACCGCATGATGCGCGCGGGAGTCACACCGTTCTGCACGGCGATGATCGTGCCATCATATAGCACGATGCCATCACAGCCGAGCGACGCGGAACCCGGCGCGTCGTCGAGTCGAATTACGCGGTGACTGTCGAGGTCGACGCGAAGCAGGCCATGAGAATAGTCTGATAGGTAGAGCCGGCGGCCGTCGGAGGTCGTCGCGTAGAGCACTCCATTCTTTGCATCGACACGAACGCCGAGGATTGCGCCAAGGTCAGTGCGGTCTCGCGGCCTTAAGTCTCGCGTCGCACCGCTCGCCGACAACTCCGCGATCGTCTTGTGGGCGACGCTCGCGATGTAGAATCGACCGGTCCGCGGATCGACGTCAACGCCTTCTGGCCAAAACGTGGAGTCCGTCATCGATGCGACGGTTCGGCTGCGCGCGACCGCGGCGCGATTTGCGTTGTGTGCGGCGACCACCGTCTCCATTCGCGGATCGCGAAGCAACTCGATGAACCTCTTTTCGGAGACGAGGTCCCGTCCGAGTCCGAGCACGGCGTAGCGCTGTAAAGCGGCGGACGTGACGAAGCGCGAATCGCTCGGCTACACCGGTACGCTCAACGTGACGAAGCGACTGGGCGTTCAGGCCTCGACGTCGGCGGTTTCGGGTTTTGCGCCTAGCCTGGCGTGCAACCGCTCCCGATACGTTCGCGACAGCCGAAGTTTTGCGCCGTTGCGAAGTACGACGATCGCGTCGCCGGCGAACCATGGTTGTACTTCGACGATGCGGTCGATGTTCACGATGTAGCGCCGATGAATGCGCAGGAACACGCGCGGATCGAGTTGCGGTTCGATGCTTGCGGCGGTCATGCGGATGAGATGACTCCCGCCGGCGACGTGCAGGCGAATGTAGTTGCCATCGGTCTCGAACCAGTCGACGTCGGCCGTGCGAACGATCTTGAGAACGCCGTCGACCTTCACCGCGATGCGGTCGAGGGCCGGTTTCGCGGTGGTCTGTTGTCGGGCCGCGGCGACGTAGTCGGCGACCAGCGCGCGAATGCGGTCGTCTTCACCGCCACGACTTCGGTGTTCGACGCGTTCTCTCGCGCGCGTGAACGCATCGCGAAAGCGATTCGTGTCAAAGGGTTTTAGTAAATAGTCGACGGCGTGCGCGTCGAACGCCCGCACCGCGTACTGATCGAACGCGGTGACGAACACGATGGCCGGCGACGCTTTGCCCGCGAGCTCTCGAAGAACACCGAACCCGTCGATGTCGGGCATCTGCACGTCGAGGAACAGGATGTCCGGCTGCAGCTCGATCGTGCGGTCGATGGCCTCTCGACCGCCGGCGCAGGCCGCGACCACTGCCCCGCCTTCGGTATCGTTGATGAGTCGCTCGAGCCGCCGGCGCGCGATCTTCTCGTCGTCAGCGACGATCACATTCAACATCGTCAGGCACTCCTCGTGAGTGTTTGAGAAAGCGTGCTGTTTTCGGAATGCGCGCCGATGTCGCGAAGCGCGACGACGGCCGCGTCGAGCGCGTTCTTGCGCTCCGGAGTCAGTCCGCGCGCGTCGCCGCACTCGAGCGCGAGCCGCAGATAGTCGGCGAGTCGCGTCAGCTGTCGTTCGGTGAGCGATGGATCGCGGCGCACCGTCGCGGCGATCCCGTCGAGCGCGTCGAGCAATACCACGGGAATGGTTCTGAGCGACGTCGCACGGTTCTGCGCTTCCGCGAGCTCCGCGGTGAGAGCAACGGCATCGGCCTCGCGTTCGTGCAGCCATTCGAGAAAGACCTCGCGGTGGCCAATCGTTATGAGAATCATAAATATCACGAAACCGACGGCAAAGGTATCTTCCCACTGTGGAGAGGCCAACGGAATGGTCCGCGCTGTTGTCTGTTGGAACGCGGCACCGTGAACGAACGTCGTGAACATTCCCGCAATGAGGTACGCGAGTCCTCCGAGCATCGCATTGCCGCGTCGGAGCGGATACCGGCGCGCGACAGCAAGGACAACGGGCGTCAACAGCGCCCAGATGAACGCCGACGTCATGTCGACCCCGGCGATTTGCACGAATGAACGACTACCGGCTGGCCCGCGAATCATGTCATAGACATAGCTCTGTTGCGTCCACAACAGCCCAAACGCGAACCAGGAAACGCCGATTGCCACGACCGGGCGTTGCAGCAAGGTCGGGACTCGCAGAGACCGAAGCTCCGCGTCTGAGATCGCGACCGCTCCCGGCACCTCGTCGGCGGAAGCGGTTGGGCGTCTCCGAGCGGGAATCGTCAGTTCGGCGATCGCGCCGCCGGTGGCGTTGCTCATCAGCCGCAGACGCTCGTCGTCGCCATATAAGATTGCCAAACGATCGCGCACGTTGGTGAGACCAATGCCTCTACCCGACGACCCGCTCGAGGACACGAGACCGACGCCGTTGTCCGTCACACGAACCTTCAAGACGCCGTCGTTCACCGCGGCGGAAATGACAATCGTTCCCGGCGCGTTTCGTCCACTCAGGCCGTGGCGAATTGCGTTCTCGACCAGCGGTTGCAGCACGAACCTCGGTAGCACGCAGTCGACCGCGCCATCGTCGATGTCGTATTCGATGCTGAGCCAGTCCGCGAATCGAATGCGTTGAATGTCGAGATACGGCTCGATGCCGAGAATCTCTTCGCCGAGCGTAATCTCGTCGCTCTTCGTGGCGAGCGCCGTGCGAAAGATCGAGATCAAGTGTTGCAGAACGCGGTGCGCCGTTGCCGGCGCATCGAACGCGAGCTCCGACACTGCGCCGAGCGAGTTGAACAGAAAGTGTGGTTGCAGCTGTGTTTCGAGATACTCGAGCCGCGCGCGACCCAACGACGTTTCGAGTCGTTGCGCGATCCGCGCCCGAGCGACGCCCGCGCGTCGAACCAGCAATGCCTCGGCGACCGCGACGACGGCGAAATAACTGACGAGATCGAAATCGGCGTAGTGGACGAGCGTTGCCGCGAATGCCACCGCCGGCGGTGCGCCGGTCACCACGATCACCAGCCACCGAGTAAACGCGCAGTCGACCAGCGACGCGACCACGAGAAGCGGAACGTGCAGTGCAATTAGTCCAACGAGTGTGACCGCGGACGCGCGAGCGTGCTTGTGCCAGAGCGCAATGAACGGACTGAACGAAGCCCAAAGGACGGCGATCGCGAAGTCAATCTCGAACAGCGCGCGATGGCTGCCCGACGGGTTGGGGGAGAGCGCCGCCGACATCGTCGCTTCGAGGCCGAAGAACGCCATCCATACGGCGAGCAACAACGCCGCGACCCTGAGGGCGCGAAGTGCGCCGCGATCGGAACTCATGCGTGAAGAATCGGCAGGATGCGAGGGATGAGGGGCCGGGAAGTGATCGACTGTACACGCACGGTGATGAGGCGTCCAGACTGAATCATGGAACGAACTCGCGTTATCTTCGGTGCCATGAGCGAACTCGGGAACGCCTCCTTCCCCTCATCGGTGGAACGGATTGCGGTCGTAAACGGCCGCGTATGGACAGGCGACGACCAACGGCCGTGGGCCGAGGCATTCGTCGTCGAGAACGGACGATTCAACTCGGTAGGTTCGAGCGCGGAAACGATGAAGCGCTCGAAGGGAGCCAGGATCGTTGACGCGAAGGGGATGCTCGTTGTGCCCGGGTTCATCGATGCTCATATCCATTTTCTCATGGGCGGGTTCGGCCTGGCGTCCGTGCAATTGCGCGACGCGTCCACCAAAGCCGAGTTCACCAAGCGCGTCGGCGAGTTTGCCGCGAAGCAACCGACGGGCACGTGGATCAGAAACGGCGATTGGGATCACGAGCTGTGGGGCGGCGAGCTTCCGACCCGCGAATGGATCGACGCCGTCACGCCGAATCACCCGGTGTGGGTCAATCGGCTCGACGTGCACATGGCGCTCGCAAACAGCGTTGCGCTGCGCGCGGCCGGCATCACGCGCGCGACGGAAGACCTCGCCGGCGGCACGATCGTCCGCGACGCACAGGGCGAACCCACCGGCGTGTTGAAGGACAATGCGCAAACCCTCATGGAACGCGTGCTTCCATCGCCGACTGCGGATCAGCAAGACGCGGCGCTGGACGCGGCAATGAGGTTCGTCGCGACGCATGGCGTGACGTCGGTTCACCACATGGGCACGTGGGACGATCTCACGGTGTTCGAGCGAGCGCGCGCTGCGAACAGACTCGCGACACGGATCTACGCCGCCGTGCCGATCGACACGTGGGAGCGGCTTCGCGATCGAGTTGCCGCGAGCGGACGCGGCGACGACCGCCTCCGCGTCGGCGCCCTCAAAGGGTTCGTCGACGGGTCACTCGGCTCACATACCGCGGCGATGTTCGAGGCGTTCGACGACGAGCCCGCGAACAGTGGTCTGTTCGTGAATGATCCCGAGGATCTGCACGATTGGGTCGAAGGCGCCGATGCGTCGGGACTGCATCTCATCATTCACGCGATCGGGGACCTCGCGATCCGAACGCAGCTCGACATTTATGAAAAAGTGATCGAGGATAACCCGCCGCGCGAGCGTCGTTTTCGCATCGAGCATGCACAGCATCTCACGGCACAGGACGTCGCGCGATTCGACGAGCTTGGCGTCATTGCGAGCATGCAGCCGTATCACGCGTTCGACGACGGTCGATGGGCCGAGCGAGTGATCGGCCAAGAGCGCGCGAAGCTGACCTATGCCACGCGGTCGCTGCTCGATGCCGGTGCGCGAGTCGCGTTCGGAAGCGATTGGCCCGTGGCACCGCCGTCGCCACTCGAGGGAATCTACGCCGCGGTCACGCGACGCACGCTCGACGGAAAGAATCCTGATGGCTGGATTCCGTCCCAGAAGATCACTGTCGAGCAGGCGTTGCGCGCGTACACACGCGACGCGGCGTATGCGTCGTTCGAAGAACGCGACAAGGGGGCCATCGAACGTGGCAAGCTCGCCGATTTTGCGATCATCGATCGAGACATCACGCAAATCACGCCCGAGGAAATCCGCGATGCTCGGGTCGTGTTGACGGCGGTCGGCGGGCGCGTGGTGTTCGAGCGGTAGTTCTGACGTACAGCGTCTTTCGTTTTCCCAACCATCATTGCGGAAACGAACGAGGGGCGATCGATGGAATCAATCCATCGACCGCCCCTCGTTTCGCTGTCGAATCCCGTGTTTAGAACTTCACGATGTCGAGGCAGGCGGCCTTTACGTCGGCGATCTGCGGCAAAATCGCGTCTTCGAGCTGCGGCGCGTAGCCCACGAACGTGTCCGTCGAACCGATGCGCTTGACCGGCGCATCCAGCCACGCGAAGCAATCATCCGCAATGCGCGCGGCGATTTCGGCGCCATAGCCCCACGAGAGCGAATCCTCGTAGAGCACGATGACGCGATTCGTCTTCTTCACCGACGCATACACCGCCTCCTGATCCCACGGCGACAGCGAACGCAAGTCGATCACCTCGGCCGATAATCCTTCTTCCGCCAACTGATTCGCCGCGGCGAACGCGCGTTGCACCGTTGCGCCATATGTGACGATCGTGACATCGGTTCCTTCCTTCACGATCTTCGCCTTGCCGAACGGAATCATGAAGTTCGCGCCCGGATACGCCGCTTTGTTGTACGTCTGGCGATACAGGTGCTTATGCTCGAGGAAGATGACCGGATCGTCGCAACGAATGGCGGTGCGGAGCAAGCCGTTCGCGTCGAGCGCGGTAGCTGGACAAATCACGCGGAGGCCGGGGCAGTGCGTGAACAGTGAGGCGCCGGTCTGGGAGTGATACAGCGCGCCACGGATGTAGCCGCCGTACGTCGTGCGAATGACGACGCTCGACGAGAAGTCGTTGTTGGAGCGCCAGCGCATCGTCGCGAGCTCGTCGCGAATCTGCATGTACGCGGGCCAGATGTAATCGAAGAACTGCACTTCGACGACCGGCTTGAAGCCGCGAATCGCGAGACCAATCGCCCGCCCGACGATCGTGGCTTCAGCAAGCGGCGTGTTGTAAACGCGCGCGCTGCCGAATTCCTTCTGCAGGCCCCAAGTGACCTTGAAGACGCCACCCTTGCCTTTGACTTTGCCGAGGTACTCTTCTTTCGAGACGTCGGCCACGTCTTCGCCGAACATGAGGATCTTTGGATCGCGACGCATTTCGTCCCTCATGCACGCGTTCAGCAGATCCACCATCGTCGTTTCGTTGCCGGAGAACTGCGGATCGTCTTCCGTGTCGAACCGCTCGCTCGTCGGATCGACGTCGGGCGAATACACATAGTTGTACACCGTGTCGGCCGCCGGCTGCGGCGCGACAAGCGCGGCGTCGGTAGCGGCAAGCACTGCCGCCTCGACTTCTTCCTGAATCTTGGCGATGTCCGCTTCGGTCGCGTGACCTTCCGCGACGAGCCACTTCGGAAATTGCGTGATCGGATCGCGCGCCGCGTCGGCGTCGCGCTCTTCGACGGGACGATACATCACTTCATCGTCCGACAGGGAATGCGAATACGGACGGATCACGTGCGCGTGGATCAACGCCGGACCCTTGCGCTGGCGCGCATAGTCGACCGCGCGCCGCATCGCGCCATGACTGGCGATCAAGTCACACCCATCAACCTCCTCGATGTACAGACCCGGGAAGCCGGTGACGAGCTTGGAAATGCTTCCGCCGGCCGTGTTCACTTCAACCGGTACCGAGATCGCGTAGCCGTTGTCTTCGACGAGGTACACGACAGGCAGCTTGAGATTGCACGCCGAGTTGAGCGACTCCCAGAATTCGCCTTCGCTCGTGGTCCCGTCGCCGGTGGAGCAGAACACCACCTCATCCGAGTGAAAACCTTCGGTGATGTCGAGCTGCTTCGCCCGCAACGTGGCTTCCGCCGATCCGACCGACTGCAGGAACTGCGTTCCCGTCGGCGACGACTTCGACACGATGTTGAGTTTCTTATGGCCCCAATGGCTCGGCATCTGTCGGCCACCGGAATTCGGATCGGCCGCGGCGCCAACCGCGGAGAGCAACATCTCCTCGGCCGTCATGCCTAGGCTCAGCATCAAAGCGCGGTCGCGATAGTAGGCGTAGAACCAATCGTAGGCCGGTTTGAGGACGAAGCCCGCAGCGGTCAACACTGCTTCGTGACCCGCGCCAGAGATCTGGAAGAAAATCTTATTCTGACGCTTTAGTTGGATCTCTTTATCATCGATTCGGCGCGACAACAGCATCGTGCGATACGCGCCGACGAGTTGTTCGCGAGACAGGCCGGGAGCGGTCTTCCGCTCGGCACGGGTCGTTGTCGCCATTGGTCTCCACGTCGGTTTAGGCTACCGCGGGAAAACTAACCTCGGAAGAATCCTCGGTCGATTCCTTCGGGTACGGCGATAAGTGAAATTGATCCTTCCCGGCGGTTTTTGCCGCATACATTGCCACGTCGGCCGCGCGAACTAATTCATGCGCGATTCGCATGCTTTCGGAATGACTGGGCGGGCCAACGGTCGCTTTGTCCGGACGAACGCTGGCGACACCGATGCTCGCCGCGACCACCAGCAATCCGGCGTCGAACGCGACCGGCTGACGCATCGAGCCCAGGACGCGGTTCGCGACCATCCGAAGCTCGTCACGGTCTCGGACGTCGAGCAGCACCGCGAATTCGTCGCCGCCAAGGCGGGCAACGACGTCGCTGCCTCGAGTTGCTTGGCGCAAGCGTTCGGAGATTGCCACGAGAACTGCGTCGCCCGCGGCGTGCCCGTGCTGGTCGTTCACCGGCTTGAATCCGTCGAGATCGATGAATAGCACGGCTGCCTCGCGAGGATCCGCGGTCGGGCGCGAAGACTGGGTATGGACGAGCTCAGTGAGTCGCGCTTGGAACCGCGCCCGGTTTACGAGCCCGGTCAGCGGATCGTGTTCGGCCCGATGGGTGAGGTCTGCCTCCCGAGCCTGCTGGTGCGTTACGTCGCGGACGACGTACTGCTTGCTGTCGTCGTCGCCGATGTTGTCCGTGATTTCAGCGACCTCGACCTGCAGGGTCGTCCCATCGCGACGGCGCCAGCGCGCGGGCCGGAGCGCGGAAACCGCGACGTCGCGCTTCACACCGGTCGGCCGCGGAAGGATCTCGAGAAAACGCGCGATCGGGACGCCGATGAGCTCGCGGCGGCTCTCGACCCCCGACATGTGGACGGCCGCTGAGTTAGCAAAGCGAATCCCGACGTTGGAACAGATGAAGATGGCGTCGGGGGAAAGGTCGATGAGCCGCTTGTGGCGCTCGTCGGTCGACTTCTGTTGCTCGAGCGTTTGGTTGATATACGACTTGACCGAGTCTGCCAGCTCGCGCAGCTCGCGACCGTCGGCGTGGAGCATCTCGATCGACTCGTCGGCTCTTCCCGAGCGAAGCTCGGTCGAGATGGCCCTCATTCGGGTCGCAAGCGACCGGCTGACCTGGTGCCAAGAACTCCAGCCGACGAGGATCAGCAGAGCATACGAGATACCGAGCAGAATCCACGCGGTTCGGGCGGCCTGCATCATGATCGACGTCGCGTCGATGCCGGCAACCACCGTGACCGCATGCGCCACCGGCGCGCCGCCTGCGTCGACAATCGGGTTCGACACCAGCAGAAACGCGCGCTCGCCGAGTGCGAGGATGTGCTGGTCGTCGCCCCCTGTGGGCCACGCGCGCATCAGATGCTTCTGGAGCACATCCGTCGACACGGGAAGGTCGCCGACGCTCATGACGCAGGAGGTCCGGCAGCCGTCGCCACCCACCACGATGAAGCTGACGTTCGGATCCTTCGCTCGAAACAGGGCAAGGCCCAACTGATTCACGCCGCTTGCCGGACCCATCGGATTCGTCGCAAATCCGTCGGCGACCCCGCGGATCTCTGGCACATGTCGTTGCTGGAGCTCGTTCAATCCAGCACCGACGACCGAGAAGGTCGCGACGCCGGCAAGCATCGCGAAGCCAACGCCGAGTACCAAGATGCTCCGCAGCGTGAGGACCATGGCGATGCCTCGGTCACGCCGGCGGGAGAGCGCGACGATGAGGCCCATCACAATGAGTGGCGCCAGCGCGGCAAGCGCGAGCGGCAACCAGACATGTGCGGGTAGAACCCAGAGCTTCATGACGATGAGTGTCGGCAGGCCAGACTTCAGACTGAAGTCCGGTGGCACCCTCCCTGCACTCTCGCTCGCCATGGACAAAGAACGGAATCAACACCCGGGCTGCACCTTCTGCGCGTTGATCCAAGGATCCGCCGAAGTGTCGATCTGTCATGAGGACGCCGACGCCATCGCGTTCATGGACATTCAACCCGTCAACAACGGGCATGTGCTGGTGGTTCCGCGACAGCACTACGAGTCACTCGTCGACGTTCCTCGCGAGCTCGGCGCCCACCTGTTTCAGGTGACGATGCGTCTTGCCAACGCCGTGCGAAAAGTCTCGGGCTGCGACGACATGAACATCGTCGTGAACAGCGGCGCCGCGGCGGGACAGGACGAGCCGCACTACCACGTGCACATCATTCCGCGGCGAGAAGGCGACGGCTTCGACATCCCGCTGCCGTTTGACGGATCGCAGATGCCGGATCGCACGATGCTCGATGCCTTCGCAGCGCGAATCATCGCGACGCTCGCGGATCCGCTACTGGGCTGAACACATCTCGCGAGTTTGGTGTAATTCCGTCAACACCAACCCAATTGGCTCTTGCGCGAATGCGGTACCTGTTGCATTTGTTTCCACATATGGCAGAACCGCCCGGCCTACATTGGCCTCCACGTCCCAGCACGTCTCTGATCGGCGCAACACCCCGCCGCGGGAATCACTCCCGCAGCGGGGTGTTCCTCTTTAGTGAGGTGACATTGTCCCGACGTCGGCAATTCCATCGGCTGTCCTCCTCCTCCCGCGTCTCTCTCCCGCGCTCACCGCGCCCCCGCCGAACCAAACACGTCCCGTCCGGTCCCCAAAAACGAGCGATCAAACACGCCGCGATGCGCGACTGCGGCCGCCGATGCGTCTATTGCGCTGCCGCATTGGAGTTCGATTTCGCGACGCTCGATCACGTGCACCCGCTCTCGCACGGCGGCGCGCACGCACCGGGCAACGTCGTCCTCGCCTGCGGAAGGTGTAACCGACTCAAAGGCGATCTCCTCCCAACCGAATTTTTCGCCCGGTATCCGTTGGCGGGATTGAACTTCATCGCATACGCGCGCGCGGTGCATCGCGCGCTCAAACGTTGCGCGAGAAAGGCGGTCAGTCTCGCGTACGCGCACGCCGCTTAGCATTTTCTAACAAGCACGATGAACGAAAAAGCCCCGGACTGAAAAGTCCGGGGCTGGAGTACCTTCGCCCGCGACGCGGTTCCGCCGATCGACCTCTGTGGGCACCGAGTGCCTTCAGTGGCTTCGCCAACGCCGTCGAGCGGGCGACGGACGACTAATAGTCGACTGGCCGAAGATACGATTCGCCGATCGCCGTCGGACTCACCATCGCCACCGTGGGCAACCGCCGCTTCCAATGCGTCGTCTCGACTCGCTTGTGCACGATCTCCACGTCCGCGGCGTCGAATCCGCGCGCAACCAACTCGGCCAACGAGTAGCCGCTGAGCAGCCAGTTCAGGATCTCATCAGCTTTCTCATAACTGATGCCGAAGTCGCCCTCGTCGGTCTGGCCAACAACGAGATCCGCCGTAGGCGGCTTGGCGACGATTACTTCCGGCACGCCGAGCCTGCGCGCGAGCGACCACACCTGCGTCTTGAACAAATCGCCGAGTGGATTGATCGGTGGTGAGTCGTCGGCGTGCCAGGTGAAGTAGCCGAACATCCGCTCGGTCTTGTTGCCGGTTCCCAATGGCACGGCGCGTCCTTTCTGCGCGAGATCGAACAACGTGATCATTCGCATTCGCGCCATCACGTTTCCGCGGCGCGCACCATCGGCATCGGGTTCGTGCGACAGGTAGCCGTCGACCGCCGCGCTGATGTCCATCGTGCGCGACTGTATTCCGAGCGCTTCGATCACGAGCTGTGCATGATCGAGACTGTCCTTGTGCGACGTGCGATACGGCATGCGCACGCCGAGCACGTTGTCCGGTCCGAGCGCTTTCGCCGCGAGGTAAGTTGTTACCGCCGAATCCACACCGCCGGAAATTCCGATGACGGCCGATGTGAATTTGCGACGCGACATCTCGTCGCGGATGAATTCGACCAGCCAGTTTTCGGTGAGCGCAGCGTCGATCTCTAGCGGCGACGGCGGAATGTCTCGCGCAAGTGGTGCGCGCACGACGGGGATCTCGCCGGCTTTCGCGGACTGGCTTTGCGCTTTCGCGACAACTTCAGATGCCGAGTCGCTCGTTGCCCCGTCGAAATGCAAGACTGTTGGCGCACCCGCGGCGGCTCGGTCCATGCTCGCGCGAAGGTGTGGCAACATCGTCTCGAGATCGGCGACGAGCGGCACATCGGCGCGCGCGCGCGTGACGTCGGCGAGATCGACCGTGACCGACAGAATCGCGTCGTCCCAAAGCGGAGCGCGCCCGCGCACTTCGCCACGTGTTCCCGCAACGGTGGAAACGCCCGGGAACATCTTCCCGCCTTCGCTGCCGACGAGTGTCGTGAGGGCGACGTACAGCCCATGCTCGTAAGCGATGTCGCGAATCAGTCGGTCCCACCGACTCACGCTGGCGGGCCCCGGCACGCCGTCGGACTTCATCCACGGTCCGCGCGCCGGCGGCGCCGCGCACACGAAAATGATCTGCGCCCCGTCGAGCGCCGCGATCGTGGCGCTCATGCTGTGCCACGCATCCTCGCACACGAGCATTGCGGCGCGCCCCCAGCCGGTGTCGAACGCGCGAATTTCACGGCCACGCTCGACGAAACGCTCCTCGTCGAACAAGCCGTACGTCGGCAGGAACACCTTGCGATGCACGTGGCGAATCTTCGGCTCACCGTCGCCGAGCGTCACGTACATCGAGCTGTTGTACAACTTGTTATTCCAGATTTCATAAAAGCCGAGCGTGACGTCGAGCGTCCGCGCCGGCGGAACCGACGCGCGGTAGGTGCGGTCGAGGTCGCGGGCAAGGGTGCCCGCAGTGACTGCATTGTCGCGCACGCCGCCCTCGAGGAAATACCCGGTGAGCGAGCTCTCCGGCAACGCCAAAACCGTTGGTCGCGGATCGAGCGAATCGATCTGCGAAAACACGCCGCCGAGCCGCTCGAGGTTGCCGCGGTAGTCGCCTTTGCGCGGCCGGAGTTGCGCGAGGGCCAGGTGGACGAGAGGGGCCATGGGAGAAAAGTAGCAACCTCATGGCCGGATCGTCTGTCTCACAGTCGGGTATCTTTTCATGCACCACCAACCAGCTGGAGTTCCGTTCGTGAAGCTCGCTTTGGCCGCGCGATTCGCTGCGGCCCGCATTTTTATCGCCGCGTTGTGTATTCCCGTGTTCGGTTCGGCAGCCGTCGCCCAGGATACGACCCACAAGACCGGCGAAGCCTGGCAAATCATTCCGCTGGCGCAGTCGTCGCTCGTCTTCGGACGCGACGGCACGCTCATCGGCGAGATCGGACGCGAATGGCGGACGAATCTGCGCCTGAGCGCCATTCCGAAAATCGTACAGCAGGCCTTCATCTCCGTCGAAGACCAGCGGTACTATGAGCACGGAGGCATCGACGTCCGCAGCACCATATCCGCCGGCGTCAACAAAGTCCTCGGCCGCAATCGCGGCGGGGCGAGTACGATCACGCAACAGCTCGTCGGCTACCTGCATCCCGACATCATCGATCGCCGCGACATGAGTCTCGCTCGAAAGCTGCGCGAGCAGGAGGCGGCGATCGAAATGGAACAGCACTACACCAAGGAACAGATCCTTGAGTGTTATCTAAACCAGATCAACCTCGGCCGCGGCTGGTACGGCGTCGAGGCCGGCGCGCGTCACTACTTCGGGCATCCCGCGGCGAGGCTGACGCTCGCCGAAGCGGCCACGCTTGCCGGATTGCCGAAGTCGCAACCGCAGTACGATCCGATCGCGCACCCAGAGGCCGCGCGCGGGCGCAGAAATCTGATTTTGCAGAAGATGTTCGAGCAGGGCTTCATCACGGCTGACGACGCGGAGCGCGCGAAGGCAGAGCCGGTCGTCACCGCGCCGAATCGGGGAATGTCCGCGGAGTCAGGGTACTTCGTCGACGCGGTTCGCCAGCAGGCAGAACGAGCTGGAATCTCGGCGATCAAGGGCGGCTACAAGCTGTATACGACGCTCGATCCGGCGCTCCAGCGCAGCGCGGTCACGGCGGTCATCGAGGGAACGAACAAGATCGAAGCAGAGAAGGGCTACAAGCATCTCACGCAAGCTGCGGCGAAAGCGAAGGAGTCGAACTACCTGCAGGCGCTCGCAGTCGCGATCGACCCGTTCACGGGCGACGTTCGCGCGCTGGTCGGAGGCCGCAACTACGCGCGCGCTCCGTTCAATCGCGTGATGAATGCCAAGCGACAGCCCGGTTCGTCCATCAAGCCGATCGTCTATGCAAAAGCAATCGAAGACAGCATCGCCGCAAACACGATCATTCCCGACACCGCGCTCTCGATTCCGATCCTGAGCGACCCGGACAATCCGTACAAGCCCGACGAAATCGACGGAAAATTCTGGGGTAACGTCGTGTGGAAGGAAGGCAAACCGACGACCACGGCGATGACGATGCGCGAAGGCCTGGTTCACTCGCGCAACATGATCGCGATTCAACTCGGCCAGCGCGTCGGAATGGATTCCGTCGCCGCCCTGTCGCAGCGGCTCGGCATCAACACGCCGATGGATCCGGTGCCCGCGAGTGCAATTGGTGCGTCGGTCGTGCGGCCAATCGAGTTGGTTTCGGCGTACACCGCCTTCGCGAACAACGGCGCCGTCGTTCAACCACGTTTTCTCACGAGGGTCGAAGACTCGACCGGGCGCGCAGTGTACATGCGGCCGGCGTCGACCCCGCAGCAGGTGCTCGATCCGCGCGTCGCGTTCATCGTGCGCGACATGATGCGCGACGTCGCGGAACGGGGGAGTGGTACCGCGGCGCGGAAGGCGCTGTCCAGCGACATTCCGATGGCGGGCAAGACGGGCACGACGAACGACAATGTCGATGTCTGGTTCGTCGGCGTCACGCCCGAGTTGGTTGCGGGCGTTTGGCTGGGCTTCGATCAGCCGAAAACGATCGTTGCCGGCGCGACGGGCGGCGGACTCGCCGCTCCGATCTGGGGCCAGATGATGGGCACGTACTACGCGAACAAATCGTCGAGCGGCTGGGGTCCGCCGCCCGACGGTTTGGTGTATGCGGACATCGATCGCGAGACTGCCCGTCTCGCCACGCCGCGCACTCCGCCGGACAAGCGTTACGTCGAATATTTCTTGCCGGGCACAGAACCCCTCGAGCTTCGGAACAACCCGTGGAAGATTCCGCAGTGGGGTCCGCTGTTCATGCCGACTCGCCCGCCGGGCATGATCGCGCCTCCGCAACGATAGGCGCCAAGTCCGCCACTTTTTCGCTTGACGAAACTGAGGCGGACTCCGCGCGGGAATCGCGACGGTCGTTCCGCTGCTTTGATGCGATGCGGCGTCGCGCGGACAATGTGGCGAGTCGGTGGAGGTCAAACCATGGCTTCGACCGATTCGAGCCATTTGGCGAGCGACTCCTTCGTGTCGAGAACGTCGCCGTGTTCGCGTAGATCGTGGTGAATCAGATCGGGCTCGTACCCTGTTGGCTCGCCCGTTTTCTGACTGACGATCCACGAGTGACGCTGATTGCGGTCGTGGCCTTTCATCAGCGTGCGGGGCGCGTGGCCGATGAGTGCCGCGACCGCGCCGTAGGTCGCGCGTTGGTGGCCGCGGTCGAGTGCGTCGATGATCTGATCCAGCGTGAGATTGGACATGGTGCTCTCCGTCGTGCGGTGATGGTGATTCGCCGAATACCTTGCGCGGCAATCTGTGAGCGTTGCAGCGCGGGAGCGTCACCAATCGGCTGCATGGCGGATCGTTTCGCTGCCGTTGATAGTTTGCTTATCAATCACCGAAACCAGAAGAGGGGACAGCAATTGCTGTCCCCTCGTCGTCCAACTTGTGCACCGCGGTCGCGCTATCCGACCAACGTCTCGGCCTGCTCCTCCATCTGCTCCATCAACGTCGGCTCCACGACGACCGGTGCCGTCGCCGGCATCAACGCAATCTCGAACACCTCATCGAGCGTGCTGACGCAGTGGAAGGTCAACTGCTTCCGCACATCTTCCGGAATGTCTTCCATATCCGCCTCATTGTCCTTCGGCAGGATGATGGTCGAGATCCCCGCGCGATGCGCGCCGAGCACTTTCTCCTTCACACCGCCGATCGGAAGGACGCGGCCGCGCAGGGTGATCTCACCGGTCATCGCCACGTCCTTGCGAACCGGACGACCCGACATCGCGCTCACGAGCGCCGTCGACATCGTCGTGCCTGCCGACGGACCATCCTTTGGAATGGCGCCCTGTGGCACGTGGATGTGCACCTCGATCGAACCGAGCCTGTCTTCCGGAATGTTGAGCTTGGACGCGTGCGTTGCCGCATACGTCATCGCTGCTCGCGCTGATTCCTTCATCACGTCGCCAAGCTGACCAGTGAGAATGAGGGAGACATTGCCCCACCCGCTCACCTGAGTCTTGTCATCGTCCGACGATTTCTGTCCGGGCCCGAACAGGCGTCGAATCGCCGCTTCAACGAACATGATGTCGCCGCCCGCCGGCGTGTAGTACATCCCCGTGGCCACGCCAACTTCGTTCTCTTCGTTGGCGTGCTCAGGGTGAACCCGCGGACGACCGAGAAGCTCGCGCACTTCGTCGGCGTCGATCTTTCCGTTCTCGATCAACTTCGAGTCGCCCGCGGCAATGCGGCGCGCGACCTTTCGCGCGACGGCGCCGACCTGACGCTCGAGCTGACGGACGCCAGCCTCTCGTGTGTATTTGCTGATGACCGCCGCCACTGCGTCGTCGGTGAACGACACGTTCTTGTCGCCCAGCCCCGACTCCTCGAGCTGACGCGGGATGAGATACTTCTTGGCGATCTCCGCCTTCTCTCGCTCCGTGTAGCCCGCGAAATCCACGACTTCCATTCGGTCGAGCAACGGAGCGGGAATGTTCTGAATGAAGTTTGCCGTCGCGATGAACAGCACTTCGCTCAGATCGAACGGAATGCCAAGATAGTGGTCGGTGAAGTTGTCGTTCTGCGCGGGATCGAGCACCTCGAGCAGCGCGCTCGACGGATCGCCCTGGAAGGAGTTGCCGAGCTTGTCGACTTCGTCGAGCAAAAAGACGGGGTTCTTGGTGCCGCCCTGCTTCATGCCCTGCACGATGCGACCCGGCATCGCGCCAACGTACGTGCGACGGTGCCCCCGAATGTCGGCCTCGTCACGCGCGCCGCCGAGCGCCACGCGGACATATTCGCGTCCGAGCGAGCGCGCGATGGATTTCGCGATCGAGGTCTTGCCGACGCCTGGCGGACCGACGAAGAGCAGAATCGGTCCCTTCGCCATCGCGCGCGATTTCGCCTCCTTCGCGTCGGTGATCGGACGGTCTTCTTTGTCGACATTGCCGATTTGTGGCGTGGCGTCTTCCTTCGACGCTTTGAGCTTGGCGATGGACATCTCGCCGGTCTGCTTCAGCTCTTCAGCCATCTGCTGCGCGCGAAGTTGCCGCACGGCGAGGAATTCGAGCACGCGGTCCTTCACATCGGGCAGACCGTAGTGGTCGTCGTCGAGAACGGTTTGCGCATGAATCAAATCGAGGTTGTCGTCGGAGCGGTTGCTCCACGGCAGCTCGGCGATCCACTCGAGGTACGTGCGGATCACCTGCGCTTCCATGGACTCGCGTCCGGACCGCTCCAGCCGGCCGAGCTCTCGCTCGACTTCCTGTCGCGCATCCTTTGGCAGGTCCAGTTTGTTGAGCTTTTCGCGAAGCTCGGTCATTTCCTTCGATTGATCGTCGTCTCCCAGCTCTTTTTGAATCGCCTTCATCTGCTCGCGCAGATACATCTCGCGCTGCCGCTCGCCCAGCTCTTCCTGGACCTGCGACTTGATCTCGTCCTGCATCTCGATCATGCCGATCTGCTTTTGGACGTGCACGAGGACCCGCCGGAGCCGCTCTTCGACGCTGAGCGTCTCGAGGAGACCCTGCTTCTCGGGCGGTTGAAGCTCGATGTATCCTGCAACCAGGTCGGCGAAGCGGCCGGGATCGGTCACTGCGTCCAGGACTTGGTGAACGACCTCTTCTGGCAGACCGCGGCGCTCGCCAAGCTCTCCGGCGCGCTCCCGCAGTTCTTTGTGCAAGGCGACGAACGCCGAGTCGTTTTCATCGACCGGCTTCATCTCTTCGACGGGCATCACGGTGGCGCTGAGATACCCTTCAGTAGTGTTGAATTGGAGTGCGGTGGCTCGCTGCTCGCCTTGCAGGAGCAGTTGGACGCCACCCAAGCCGCGCTGGATCTGCCCGATCCGCGCGATGACACCCATCGAATAGAGAATTTCGGGCGTAGGTTCGTCATTGTTATCGCGTTGGGCCACGGCAAAGACCAGGCGCTCGCCCTTGAGCGCGGCCTCGATGGCGCGAAGCGTTCCCGGGCGTCCGGCCGAAATCGGCGCCGTGAGACCCGGAAAGATGACCGTTCCTCTCAGTGGGAGGACGGGTAGTGTCTGACGAGCGGTCATGGGCTTACAAATTAGAGAGACGTGCCTTTTTGAAACATTCTGATCGTTTGAACCGTCGCACACTCTATTCCAACCTAGCTCCGACAGTGTGGCAGCGTTTCATGCGACTTTATCGCAGGAATACTGCCGCTACGGCGGATGTCCTTTCCGGAAGTTTCAATGCATGCTAAAATGCTAGTCTACCCCTGGCCTGCCCGTCCCACGTCCAGAAACCCGAGCTAATCGCTTGTCGGACCCCGTCGTTCCGTCGTCGGATTCGGAGCTGCGCACTCACGTCGAGCGTGTGCTCAGCCCGCTGTACGAGTTGGACTGCGAGATTGGCCGCGGCGGCATGGGTGTGGTCTATCGCGCAAAGGACCGGCGACTGAAACGTGTCGTCGCCATCAAGGTCCTTCCACCCGAGCTCGCGTTCCGCAGCGAGATCAAGACCCGCTTTCTCCGCGAAGCGGAGACGGCGGCGCAGCTCAACCATCCCAACATCGTCGACATCTACGCCGTCGACGAAATCGAAGGGATCGTGTACTTCGTGATGGCGTACATCATGGGCGATAACCTCGCCAAGCGGGTCCACGACCACGGCGCGCTCTCGGTCGACGAAACACGCCGCACCATGCGCGACGTCGCTGACGCACTCGCCTACGCGCACGAGCGCGGCGTCATTCACCGCGACATCAAGCCCGACAACATTTTGATCGACCAGGGCAGCGGCCGGCCCATGGTGACGGACTTCGGCATCGCGCGCGCAATCACCGAAGGCGACTCGCGGCTCACTGCCACTGGCATCGCCATCGGCACGCCGACGTACATGTCGCCGGAGCAAGCCGCTGGCGAACGCACGGTCGACGGACGCAGCGACCTCTACTCACTCGGCATCCTCGGCTACCAGATGCTGACGGGCGAGCCGCCGTTCATCGCGAACAGCACGCCGGCCATTCTCGTCAAGCACATCTCCGAGCGGCCGGTTCCGGTCGACCAGCGCCGAGCCGACGTGCCGCAGGATTTGGCGCGCATCATTATGACGCTTCTCGAAAAAGATCCGGCGAATCGCTTCCCATCGGCGAATGCGGTCGTGCAAGCGCTCGACACCGGCCGCATGCCGCACATCGAGCGTACGGAAACGCCCGCGTCGTCGGATGCCGCGTCTGGGACCATGTCGCGTCGTTCGTCGAGCACGCCGCAATTCGCGGGCGCGTCGCAGGACAATTATGCCGCCGCTGGTCCAACGCCCGAAGAGTGGCGCCGTTGGGAAGCGCCGGCCGTCGTCGCTTTTCGTCGCAAGATCGCTCCGTACCTGTTCGTCAACGGCGTCATCGTCATCGCGTCGATCGTGGGCGAGAGCGACTTCTTCGGCTTCACGGTCATTTGGAGCATCTACCTCGCCTTCAAGTACGCGAAGCTCTGGGCCGACGGCTACGACTGGCGCGACGTGTTTCGCCAACCGCGCGACCGCGATCTCATCGACGTCGCCGACGACGCGATGACGTACGCACGCGGCATGTTCAATCGCGATCAGCGCAAAGTCATGCGCGATCAGCGCCGCTCGCGCCTCGCGCGTCCGAGCGGTGCGATGGCGCTGCCGCGCAACACCGGCGTCTCGACCGACGCGTTCGTTCAGAGCGCGGGCAAGTATGGCGATCGTATTCGCCGCGCGGAGCTCGATCGAGATGAGATTCTTCGGATGCTGGAACGAATGCCGAGCGCGGAGCGTTCGCGAATTCCGGATGTTGGACGGTCGGCGGATGCGCTGGCGGAGAAAGTGAAGTACTTGTCCCTGGCGCTCGCGGACCTCGACCGCAGCGCGGGTCCAGGGGGACCGGCTGCCATCGAGGCGGAAATATCAGTTCTCGAAAACGCGGCGAATCCGCTCGACACCGCCGGCAGCGAGGAGCGAGTCCGTCGTCTGGCGCATCTCAAGCGCCAGCGTCGCGCGCTTGTCGAAACCTCGGGCAAGCGCGACGCGGTCGCCGCCAAGCTCGACACGTGCGTCCTCGCATTGCAGAACATCAAGCTCGATCTGATGCGCCTCGCGGCCGGCGCGCAAACGCCGCAACACATCACGTCGTTGGCGATGGATGCGCTCAATCTCGCTGAGAGTGTCGACAGCGCGCTCTACGTGTCGGATGAAATGGGTCGCAACACGGGTACGCGTCCGGCGGCGCGTTAGCGGCACGTGAAAGGTGTGAGCGGCGCGTGAATGACTATCTGCGCGACCGCGTCGCCATCGCGGTCGGCGCCAACTATCAGATCGAGCGCGAGGTTGGACGCGGCGGGATGGCGGTCGTCTATCAGGCGACCGACACGCGGCTCCATCGCACGGTGGCGATCAAGGTGCTGCCCCCCGATCTCGCGTTCAATCCCGACGTGCGCACGCGCTTCATTCGCGAGGCGCAGACCGCGGCGCAACTCAGCCATCCGAATATCGTTCCGATCTACAGCGTCGAGGAGAAGGACGGCGAGAGTCTCGTCTACTTCGTGATGGCGTTCATCGACGGCGAGAGCGTCGGCGCGCGATTGGCGAGGGAAGGAGCATGGCCGATCGACGCGACCGTGCGTGTGCTGCGCGACGTCGCCGACGCACTCGCATATGCTCATGCACGCGGTGTCGTGCATCGAGACATCAAGCCGGACAACATTCTGCTCGATCGCGCGAGCGGCCGTCCAATGGTGACCGACTTCGGCATCGCACGCGCGGCAGCTGGCGACACGCGGCTGACCGCGACGGGCGTTGCGGTCGGCACGCCGGCGTACATGTCGCCAGAACAGGCTATCGGCGAACGCGAGCTCGATGGCCGCAGCGATCTCTACTCCCTCGGCGTCGTCGGCTATCACATGCTCGCGGGCGACACGCCGTTCGCGGCGAAGAACACACCCGCGATGTTGGTGAAGCACGTGTCCGCGCGTCCGCGTCCCTTGCGCGAACGCCGGCCCGAAGTTCCGGCGTACCTTGCCGTCGCGATCGATCGCGCGCTTGCGAAGCGGCCGGAAGATCGGTGGGCGGATGCCGCCGAATTTCGCGATGCGCTCGACGGGGCGCAGGTATCGTCGAGAAGCCGCGCGTCGTCGAACGTTCCGTCTCGCCCCGATCCGATTGATGCGTTGCCCGCGATTGCTCCGATTTCGCCATACGTGCAACCAATTGGCCTCGGGCCGCCAGTGGTGCCATTTCCGCTTCCGCCGACGGGACTTTCGCGACAGGAGCTGAAACATTGGTATCGCACGCAGCGTCGTTTGGCCGTGCGTTCGGACCAAGCGCACATCGTCGAGTACGCGCGGAAGTTCCGGTATGACGACCGTCCTCTCGACGAGCGCGTGATCGCATTTCGGCGGAGCGCGGTGAGCTTTGCCGTCCTGTCGCCCATGTTCTTCGCGTTTGCGGTCTCCGTGCATACGGCGCCGTTCTTCTTTCTTCCGAGTGCCGTGTTGCTGCTCAACGCGCTGCGAAAGGGCGGATCGATCTGGTCCGACGGGATTGGGCCGATCGAGGCGTTCAGTAAGGGAATTCGAAAGAAGCTTCGCGCGGCGCGCGGCGAAGAGTCCAACGTGACGGAGATTCAACCGCGTGGTTACCAGCAGCCGGCGCTTCCGCGACCGCAGAAGTCGCCGGAGCAGCTGGCCGCCGAGCTTGCGCCGGCCGACGTGCTCGCGGGACCGCATGGCGACAGCGTTCGTCGCGCGGCGGTCGATCGGAAGATGATGAAGGACATTGCCGCCGCGCTGCGGCCGATCGAGCGCGAGATGATTCCGGAGATTGGGCCGACGGTCGACGCGCTCGCGGAGCGCGTTGGATCGCTCGCGACGACGCTGCATCGGCTCGACACCGACGTGAGCGGCGCGAACCTCGGCGCGCTCGATCAGCGCATTGCGAGCATGGGCACGGAGCCGAATACTCCCGAGCGTGAACGCCGGCTGACGTTGCTTCAGCGCCAGCGCGCGTCGTTGCACGATTTGCTCGACCGTCGCGGCACGCTCGCGAATCAGCTCGAGAGCGCGAGTCTCATGTTACAGAACTTGAAATTCGATTTGCTCAAGCTGCGCTCGAGCGGCATCGGCTCGGCAATCGAAGATTCGACGAGCATGACGCAAGAGGCGCGGGCACTATCGCGCGACATTGGCAACGTCGTCGACGCGGCGGAAGAGCTAAAAAAAATCCGATGAGCAGCTCAGCTGGCTCGGCTCAGCTCAGCTGGCTCAGCTAGCTTAGCCCAGCCACAGCCATCTGCTATCGGCACGGCTAACAGCTTCCGGCAACAACGGAAGGAAAATCGAACGGCATTTGGTAACTGCGAGGCGGTTCGAGGCGCCACTGGCGACTGAGGACGCATCTCACCGCCGCGAGTCGAGCGTAAGCCGCTGGCGCGCCGTGTTTACCGTATGAGTTTTTTCATATAAATGTTCTACCGGTCTGCCGACGGCAGATAGCTGTGCCGATAGCAGATGGCGGATAGCTGGGCTAAGCCAAGCCAGCTCAGCTAGCAGAGCTCAGCCAGCTCACCGAACTTGCTGAATGCTTGGCTCTGCTATCAGCTCAGCAGCCGCCCGATTGCGTCCGCGATCTCGCTTGGCGCTTCTTCCGGCGTGATGTGTCGCGCGCCTGGCACGACGTCAAGCGTCGCGCCGTGGATGGCGTCGCGGATCTGAATTCCGGTCGACAACGGCACGGCGCGATCGTTTTCTCCCCACACCAGCACCGTCGGCACTCTCAACGCGCTCACCGCGACATTCGGCGCCCTCCCCGCCCGGAGATGCGCCACCAGAGCATCGCGGCCGTCAGCGCCGGCGAAGGGGCGGAGATACAGCTCGACCGACCGCGCGGCGCGACTAGAGTCCTCGTATCCACGCAAGAGGTCGCGTCGCACGATCGACAGGAGTACCGACGGTGGCAGCAGCCCCATGAGCGGCATCGCGGCGCGTGTGACGCCCGCGTGAATCGACTGAGTCGATCCGAGCGGGACACTGTCGATCAATCCGATATGCGACACGCGCTCCCGATGATTGAGAGCCAACCATTGAGCGATGCCGCCGCCCATGCCGTGCCCAACCATGCACGCCTGGTCGATCCGAAGCTCGTCGAGCAGTTGGACGATCCGCGCGGCGTGCCCCGCGATGTCGACAGGTCTCCCCAGCGGACGGTCGCTGCGTCCGTAGCCGAGGAGGTCGAGGACGACGACGCGGTGGCCGGGCGGCATGAGGGGAACGACGTCGTTCCACAGATGGCTCGACGTTGGAAATCCGTGGATGAGGACGACAGGATTTCCCGCGCCGCGTGTGCCGGCCGCGTAGTAGTAGATCCGTGCGCCGGAGAGGTCTACGAACTCACCGCGCATTCGGTCTCTGGTGTGGCATCGGGGCGTGAAGATGTATGATGCCTC